>NZ_JAZBJZ010000128.1:0-14943 GCF_036349135.1 Tumidithrix elongata BACA0141 | reverse complement strand
CTGACACCCATTCGGAAGAAGATGAGAATAAGGAGGATACCAAAGAAGAAGACGATGGTAAATCTGACACCCATTCGGAAGAAGATGAGGGTAAGGAGGATACTCCTCAAGAAGATGAGGAGATTTGAGAAGATGATAGTGACCAAACAAATTAATCTCGCTTCTTGATGGGTAACTATGAGAAAGACTTTTAGTATATGGTCGCAATACTAGACTTAAATAAGAAGATAAACAAAATGAATGAAGCCCTAAAAACTTTTTTAGAAACTCGCGATCTTGATGATTTATTGGAGGGTAGAGCTAATATTTCAGAACTCGATCGCGAAAATGAAACTGAGATACTGAGAATTCTAAAGGAATGGACAAATATTCAAGCGATCGCCAATCTGCTAATGTATCCCAATCTAATACCCGAAACCAATCGCATCGATTATGTTCTCAAGGGTTTACGCGAAACTAATTTTAACTATCTCGTACTTGCATCTGTGGTTGGAATGGGCGAACTTAACGTTGAATCACTCTCGCCTCAACTCATTACCGAAGTGATTAACCAATTAATCGTGATCGCTAAGAGCGATCGCGGTCTTATTGCCGAAAGAGCCAGCGTATTTTTAGCAACACGTTTATGGCATTTTGGAGCCAACTATGCATCACAAATTATAGAATTACTAGATCGTCCCAGTGACGTTGTTCGACATAATACACTTGTTGCTTTAATCCCTTTAGTTGGCCTTGAAAACATACGAAGATTCATCAATAATGCCGTTCAAAAGGGGCTTTTATCAACGGTAGCCCAATCCTACACAGAGCAAAGACTCGCTACAATTTCTGGCTTTTCGCAAAACAATCAGGTTGATATATCTAAATTCGATCTTGATATGTTGGGCGTACCTTTACTTTCATATATTCCGAATCTTTCGGATTACGCCCCTAAAATCAAGAAATAGACGATCTAAACCTCATAGAAATTAAGAACCCTATTTAGAAATTATGAGCGAAGATACAGCATCTTACCAAGAAGGAGAAATGATAGGAGGGCGATATCGAGTAGTTCGGTCGATTTTGGGTGGCTTCGGCGAAGTTTTTCTTTGCAAGGATGTCATAAACCAACAACCTTATGCGTTAAAAACTATCCAGAAAGAATTTATAAACTCTAAATCGAAACGCGAGCGCTTTCGTAAAGAAGTCGAATGTTTGCTCGCTCTTGGGGAGCATCCAAATATCGTACGATGTTATTGGATGGAAGAAATCGACGACCGAACCTTTATGCTTTTAGAGTGGGTAGGAAGCGATTTTTCTAATCGCACAAATCTAAGAGACTGGATGAGACACGCAAATCAAGATCGGCGATTTGCCTTAGATGTTGCCATTGACATCTGTCAGGGCTTGCAATATGCAAATCAACAAATACCAGGATTTGTTCACTGCGACTTGAAGCCCAGAAATATTTTGATCGGTTGCAATAAAGTTGCAAAAATTAGCGATCTCGATCTTGCTAACTTAAAGAAGTCTTCGATACAAAAAAATAAATCGAAGGGTCGTTATGTAGGTGGGACTCCGCCCTATAAAGCACCAGAGCAATGGCTCGGTGAAAGTCTGGATGCTCGCACCGATATCTATGCTATTGGTTGTCTCTTGTACGAACTATTCGCTGGCAAACGATTATTTAAAGCAAGTGGCGATCTAGAATTCGAGCGACTCCACTTAGAAATGCCAGTTCCCAAATTAGCCGATCGCGCAAATTTGCCCTTGATCGTAGATACATTGTTGGAACGTTGTCTGGCAAAACAAAAAAGCGATCGCTTCTCAAACATTGACGAACTTCTCAATAGCTTAGTACACCTTTATCAAAATTTATTTTCAGAACTTCCAAACCCTAAACCTGCTCCTCTCCCCTTTGATGCAATTGACTTCACAAATCGCAGCTATGCTTACATCAATTTGCAAAAGTACGACTTGGCTTTAGCCGATTGCGATCGGGCGATCGACCTCAACCCAAATCTCGCTCAGGCTTATAGCAATCGCGGTCTTGTGTTTATTTCAACTGGAGAATATGTCAGGGCTATCAGCAGCCTTACTCAAGCAATTGAGGCTGATGCCTCGGATCCATCATTCTATGCCAATCGAGCCTTCGCGTACTTGAATATTGGTTCCTATACCCAGGCCGTCTCTGACTATAGCCATGCTATTCAACGAGACATGACGAACATTCAGCTTCGCCTAAGTCGAGCTTACATTTACTGTTGTCTCAATCGATTGAATGAAGCTCTAGATGAGTATAATTATGCTCTCGAACTTGATGCAAGTAATATTGAAATTTATATAAATCGGGGTAGCTTGCACCATAGATTAAAGAACTTTCAAGAGGCTATTTTCGACTATACGAGAGTGATAGAAGGCAATCCTAAAAACGCAGCTATATATTATTGTCGCGGTCTGGTATATATGCATATCGAACAATTCGAGGAATCGATTGCAGATTACAATAAGGCTATAGAACTAGATTTCGAGAATGCAGCTTTATTTTGCGATCGCGGACTAGTGCATGCAAGCCTTAACAATCACGATCAATCTTTGATGGATTATAGTCAAGCGATTCACCTAAACCCTGACTACTTCCAAGCGTACTATAATCGTGGAAACGTATGTGAAGCAGTGGGGTTACTAGAACAAGCGTTAGAAGATTACTTTAAAACCATCAAAATTAACCCAAACTATGGACGTGCTTTCCTAAAAATAGGAAAGCTACTAAACAAAATAGGACAACAAAATGAGTCTAGCTTCTACTTTGAGCGGGCACAGCAGTTAGGAGCTATCCCCGTTGAGGATATAGAAACTGCTCGTTCGGGTAAGACAAAATCGATATCTAAATATTTAGACTGACGACCCAACAAGCGATCGCGCACCCATCCACCCACCAGATAGGCAGGCTTGGGCAGTTCGTTTAGATCGAAGGGAAATTGATGCATTACTAAAATCGCTGTAAGTTGGGTTTATTATAGAGGAATGATAGTAAAGCGGAAATCGTAATGTTAGACACAAAATTAGAGCAAAGCGAACGAGGCGATTGCGCCGCTAATCTATACGAACAAGATTTTTATGCATGGACGCAGGATCAAGCAGAGTTGTTGCGTTTGGGGAAATGGCAGGCGCTAGATATTGAGAATTTAGCCGAGGAGATCGAATCATTGGGGAAGCAGCAAAAGCAGGAACTTCGCAATCGTTTGGGAATCTTAATCGGACATTTCTTGAAATGGGAATTTCAATCCGAGCTGCGCAGCAAAAGTTGGAAAGCGACCATTCGCGAACAACGCAAACAAGTACAGTTGAACCTTAAGGACAATCCTAGTCTAAAGTCTTATCTAGAGGAAGCGATCGGCGAAGCATACGAGCTTGCTTTGGCTCTCGTTGTCCGCGAAACTCCCCTCGATTACAAAGATTTGCCGTCAGAATGTCCCTACGCGATCGCCCAAATCCTCGATCCGCAGTTTCCTGAAGGAAGCGATCGCTAACGTCAAAGTATTTTATGTGGAACTAAGAATCATAGGGATTTTGTGGTTCGGGAATGGGGGTAAGCTTACTTGCCTGAATTAATAATTGTCGCCGATTTGCTAAGGTCTCTGTAGTCATTTGCCCCTCAATCTCAAACCACTTATCCGCAGGATAGGATGTGCGGCTCTGAGATACTTTGACTGGCAAACTTACAGGATAAACATCTGCAGCACAACAAGTAATCACAAAGCGCGTAATCAAAAAAACGTCATCAGGTAAATCTTTGGCATAAACCACAAATCCCTTAACCTTCACTTTTTGTCCCGTATAGGCATCAGGTTCAGGCTTAACATTTAACGTGCGCACCCATTCCACCAACGTCCGATCTTCGGGACGATTGCTAGAACGAAAGGACTCAGGCGCAGAACGAATTGCATTGATGCCGTCGGTTACACCACGATGAATCGCTTTTTCGCTGGCAAAGGGGCGAGGACTAATTAACAAGCCTAAAAGTGCTGTGGTTATCAACAGACTACTGCTCCAACTTGGCATCATGTACGTAACATGATCGGATCTATCCAGATTTGTGCCTTGACGCAGTCGCCACCTCACGCGTATGGCTTCAAGTCCCGCGATCGCTACCAAGCCAAATCCCGCACATACAGTTAAAAGAATGTAGTTGGGATGAACTAGCAAGTAGAGCTGACCAAAGATCCATAGCTTAAGTAACAACAATCCCCATCCGCCGATCGCGATCGCATCGAGCCAAGGAGCAATCCGTTGCCAAAAGCGTGAAGAGCGATTAGTTCTAAGATTTTGACTTTTCACAAAGTAGATTCCCTAAATTGAACGTGCGAAATGTAGAAACGATGTCTCCTGTAACGACTTTGATGCAAAAATCAAACAGGCAAAAATATCTTCTTGAGTTAATCCTTCATACTCTGTAAGGAGCTCCTCGATGGTTGCACCATGACCAAGCAAGTTAAGAATGTACTCAACTGTTAATCTTGTTCCTCTAACAATTGGCTTTCCAGCCATAATTTTGGGATTTAGAATAATCCGCTCTAATGTTTCGTTCTTCATCACATTCTTCCTTAACTAACGAATTTGGAAATTAATAAATAGACAACCCAAGAAAGTCAGTTGGGCTGATAACAGGAATAGATAAATTACCGTCCGCTTCTTAAAAATGGTCAAAACGAGACCGATCGCTTTGAGGTCGATCATTGGGCCAAACACCAAAAAGCTCAGTAACGAACCACTCGTAAAGGTAGAAGCGAAAGAGAGGGCAAAAAATGAGTCTACCGTAGAGCAAATGGAAACAACCGCTGCCAAGGTCATCATTGCCACAATTGAACTAATCGGTCCTTGCCCTAAGTTCAGAATAATATCTCTGGGAACCCATACCTGAATTACGGCGGCGATCGCACTGCCTAGCACCAAGATCGAACCCAGCTCTCGCATCTCGGCAATCGTATTATCGAGGAGCAAATGCAAGCGATCGCGGAAAGGTTTCTCAACTACTGAGGTCGTAGGCAAGGGCAGTGTCTCTAGCTCAAGGGGGCGATCGGTTTGACCGAGAAAAAATGTACCCGTTTGCGGAAGTTTGGAACCACTTTTTGTTTGAGACAGACTAGATGTTGATGTGGGAACGTAAATTGCAAGGTTGGGTTGCAAGAGAGGACGCAAATCTTTTTGGACGCTAAAAATTGCACCGACAATGGTGGCGATCGCCAAGGACATGCCGATTCGTAAGACAACGATTTCGGGCTGATCGCGGAAGGCCGTATAGGTAGAAAAAATCACAATCGGATTGATAGTTGGGGCAGCGAGGAGGAAACCAATTGCCACCGAAGCAGGGGCACCCTGGGTAATCAATCGGCGTGCCACGGGAATATTGCCACATTCGCAGACAGGGAACAGAAATCCTGCCAAACTACCGACCAGCGAGCCTAAAATTGGATTTTTAGGAAGGATAGCGATTAGTTTTCGCTCATCTACGAATAAAAGCAACAAGCCAGACAAAAGTACCCCTAACATCAAAAAGGGAATTGCCTCTACTAATAGGCTCAGAAACAAGGTAAATGCACTGATAAGTTGATTCATACCCTAAAATCTAAGCTCTCTGCCGTCCTTCATGTAAATTACTAAGATAAATCCTTAAAGTTAACCGTTTGCGATCGAGCGTCAAACTATAGAAATCCAAATTAATTCCCAATATTCTATGCTGTATGTTTTCAAGAGGATTTTGCTAGATCGTAATGCATGTAAGTTACGATACACTTAGCCATAAATTCCATCGTTTCGCACGATCGGCAATCTTTCATAGGTTCGGGAAATCTTCAGTTAGAAGACGATTGGTTAATTATCCTAGGCATCATAACAAGCAAAATAGAGCAGTGGGACATCTCCCCACGCTGGGAATCCCCCTTTAAGCCTTTGGCAGGGCAGTATTACAGGAAAGTATTTATGGATGAGCCAGAACTAAAACCAGTCAATCCCGAGCGTAAGTTTGCGCCACCTCGACTTGATGACTATAGAATTCCTCCTCAGCCCAAATCTAACATAGACGATCGCTCGCCTATCAACCAGTCTGCCCCAGAAATTGGTGGTGTTGCCGCGCTTTTGACCGAATTTGATACGGCTTCACGCTCTGACCTGTTCTCTCAGGCACTGCAAAAGCTAATTCGTTGCCGTAGTGATATCGTTCCAGATCTGCTTAATCGGCTCAAAAGTGACGATTTATCCCTCGCCAAAAAAGCAGCGATCGCCCTTGGCTATATTCGATCGCCCCGAGCAATTTCTCCCCTCATTGCTGCCGCCCAAAACCCCCATCGCCAGATTTACCCACAGGCAACCTCTGCCCTAGCTTGGATCGGTAGTTCAGAGGCAATCTCTGCGCTCATTCAGATGTTGCAACATCCCTCCGTACATGTGCAAGCAGCGGCAGCCAAGGCACTGCATAAGGGTAACTTACCTGCTGTGTCTCCTTTAGTGGACGTACTCAAACATGGCGATGACTTGGTCAAAATTCAGGCTGCCCACTCGCTCGGACAAATTAGTTCGCCCTTGGCAGTACCAGCCTTGATTGATGCCCTATCGAGCCCCACTCAGTCTCTCCGTTTTGAAGCAGCTTGGGCATTGGGGCAGATCCGATCGCCCCTTGCGGCAATACCTTTAGCTACACGCCTTACAGACAGCGATATTAGCGTGCAGTCCCAAGCAGTGCAGGCACTTAAAAATATTGGCGGAGATCGTGTAATTGCCGCGATCTCTGAAATGTTAAATAATTCCTCCAGTCATACCCGTAGTGTAGCAGCCCGCACTTTGGGGCAAATGGGGATGGATGAAGTAATTCCCCTATTGGTGGATCGGCTGAGGAATGATGACTTTCCCTATGTGCGATGTGATGCGGCGATCGCCCTTGGTGAAATTGGGACTTACGAAGCTGTATTTCATCTATCCCAAGCCATTAAGGATAACGATCGTGTTGTCAGAAATGCTGTGGTGCGCGCATTGCGGCAAATTAACTCACCTGACGCCCAAGAAGTCCTAAAAACGTTAAATCAAACTATCTCAGTACCTCAGTATTCAATGGCTAACCGAGACCAATTTACGGATGATTCTGACTTCACCGTTTTACAGTGAGCTGAGGAATTTGTTAAGTATATTTTACAGATATAATAAATTAGTTATCGATCGTGGAACTATTTGCTTAAAAATGGTTCTAAAGGAGTAGAGATCGCTAGTGGCTCGTAGCAAATAAGGAGTGAGAGTGTGGGACAACAATTGCTGCCGCCAACTTCATCAGATTCACCTACGCATTCATTTCTACGAAATGTAGGGCGCGTCGGAGTTGGAGTTGCCTTAACGCTTACTGCTTCAGGCTTAGGACTTTGTTGGTATGGGAGATATTTTCTCAACGAGCGGCTGTCGCCCCTTTTGCAAGCCGAACTCACCAAGGTACTCAAACGCCCCGTTCAGTTAGGTAAAATTGAGCGCGTCAGCCTTACGAGTCTGCGGTTTGGGCAGTCTCAAATCCCCGCCACGGACAAAGAGCCCAACTTTTTAGTCGTTGATGCGATCGATGTGCGCCTCGACCCTTTGACTTATTTGCAAAAGCGCCAACTCGGTCTAGATGCCGTGGTCAAAAGTCCACAAGTCTTTTTGAAACAAGATCTCGCCACAGGTAATTTTTTACCCAAAATCACTCCACCTGAAAAACCTTCCGAAGAGGGGTTTATCGATCTAAGAACCGTAAAGTTTGAGGATGGCCAGGTAACAATTCAGGCAGCAGCGACTAAAGAATTTGTCACTTTGACCCAACTGCAGTTGCAAAGTGATTGGAAGATTACAGACCTGAGCAATCAAAGTATGAAACTCAGTGGTGGTGGCAGCGTAGTGCTACCGCAGTTTACGAGTACTACCGACACCCCCGACCCCGAACAACTGCGCCGTGCCATTAATGCAGCTAAAACCGATAAAGGCACAATCGACACAAAAGTAGATTGGGATTTAACTCGGGGGCAAGGCAATATTCAAGTGCGATCGCAAAATTTGCTTGCCTCATCTTTCCAAAGCTTTCTATCTAATATCCCCGTATCGCCGCAAAAAGGGCAGATTGACAGTGAGATCAACATTGCCATTCGGGCGGGTGAAGACACCCCTGATATTCAAGGCTCAGCCAAATTTAAAGATATCAGCCTCAGCGTTGCCAATCTCACCAAGCCCTTTACAAACATCTCAGGCAGTGTGGTGTTTGATGGCAAAACGACGACATTTCAGCAAATTGTCGGCAATTTTGGGGCGCTTGGCGTTAAAGCTAACGGTATCTTCAACAACAAGTCTGGCTTTAATTTAGATCTATCTCTTGAGCCTACGGATATTGCGTCAGTCCTAAAGGATTTTGAGGTGAAATCCCCTGTGGCTGTTTCGGGTGAATTTAAAGCTTCAGCCAAGGTTACAGGTACGCTCAATAAACCTCAAGCAGTTGCCACGCTTAGCGCCTCAAATAACGCCAAACCCATCACGGTCGATCGCGTTGTATTCAACCAAATACTGGCACAGGCAGAGCTAAAGGGCTTAAATCTGATTCAGTTCAAAAATATTAAAGCGATCGCGGCTGTGGGCGGAACCATCCAAGGTGAGGGACAAATTCGGTTTCCCACAGAAGTTCAGAAAGGAGAAAAACAAGCTGCCCCTCAGCCAGAGTTACTATTTGCCTTTAACCTAGCTGGCGTAACAGCGGAAAATTTTGCCGCACTTTACAAGACCGAACTCCCCATCAAGGTAGGTGGACTGACCGCAGCCGTCCAAATATCGGGGCTACTCAGCAATCCCCAAATCTTGGCGCAGTTTGACGCACCCCAAGCTACCTATCCTGCCAGTGGCGAGGTGCTCATCGCTGATAATGTTGCCACAATTCGCAATACCTCTGTGCTATTTCCCATTGGCGCGATCGCTGTAAGCGGTACGTACAATCTGGCTGGGGGGGCATGGCAAGCCCAGCTTACCAGTAGTGGCATTCCCATCTCCGCTTTTGCAGCAGGGCAAAAAGGTACGGTCGAGGGTGTCCTCAATCTCAATAGCCCCAGCGGTAGTTTTGCGCCTACCAATATTACAGCCAATGCCGATCTGCGACTGCCTCAAGGCATTGCCGCAATTCCAGATCCAATTACAGCCAATCTGGCTTGGGATGGCAAAGATTTACTTGTTCCCAATCTACAGGTGGGCGGCTATTTAACGGCACAGGGTCGTGTAAATTTAGCCTTTGATGCCCAAAAGATGCCCAATGGTATTGCGGGACTCGATCTAGATTTAAATTCTCACAATGTCAGCGTCAGTCGTCTGGCATCCTTTGTGCCTGCGCTCTCAGGACAGACTTCTGGGGTTGCAAACTTTAATGGCAAGTTAGCCGGTGCGATCGACAATCTCCAAATTGCTGGTGCGCTTCGCCTCGATAATGTTAGCCTTCCCCCCCTAGCCGCAGCCTTCTTAGCCCAATCGGGGATGATAGGTGCGATTCCCTCGAATGGAGTTCTATCTTTTAATGGCACGATTAATGGTGCAGTCAGTTCTCCCAAACTAGCAGGTAGCTTACGGTTGGCAGGTGTCAAGATCAATCAAGTTGAGTTTGATTCGCTAACTTTTAGCGGCGCAGTCGATCGAATCGTCAGTGCTTCACAGATTTCAGGAGATGTACAACTCAACGGCTTAAAGGTAAACCAAGTATCCTTCGATCCGCGTTTAGTTGGAAGATTGGATTTTGATTTACAGCAGGGCTTAGCGCTGGATATTCGAGGCAACCGCGATCGCATTGCTGCGCGCTTAGATTCTCGCTTTCAACCGCTTGATTTTAGCTTAAGACTAGGGGATGCAACCGCTACAGGTAGTCGAGTAGGCGAAGATGGCAGACGTCTGAATGTCGCTGTAAAAGACGTACCCTTGGCACTGGTAGCTTCGATGCTGGGGCAGGACAATGTGGATGGCAAGCTATCGAGTCAGTTGGTGGTTGACTATGGCAATCTTCCCAGTGCGATCGGAGAAGTTGTAGTGGAGCGTCCTCGCTTTGGGCGCGTCCTTGCCGATCGCTTGGTGGCTAAGGTGCTCTACTCCAATGGAACCTTAGAGATCAAAGATGGCAAACTGCAAGTTAAGGGAATTGGCAGTACAGAGTATAAATTTAGCCTAGCTTACAACCCTGCTGCCGATGTCGAGTTGCGCGGTCAGGTGGATATCGACCAAGGTAAAGTTCAAGACATTTTAGCAACATTGCAATGGGCTGATTTTAGCGATGTGGCACGAGGCATCACCCTACCGAAAGCGAGGGCGGCACTCTTGCAACCTGTGCGTCCAATCGGAGTCGTGGGTGTGCCCTTAAATGCCCAACTACAATATCTCGCTCAGCTTCAGAGTCGTAAGGATCAGCAGGAAACGAACGCTGCCAATAACAATACCCTTCCCGCACTCTCTGAATTTAAAGGACAGCTCAATGGATCGGTTCAATTTTCTAGATCTAAACAAGATGGACTAAGAGTTGGGTTTAACCTGGTTGGCAAGCAATTTGAATATGGTAAGTTCGCTGTCGATAATGTAGCGATGAAGGGGCAGTTTCTTAAAAATGTCCTGAGCTTGGAAACCGTAAAGTTACAGTCAGGAAATAGCCTCGGACAGATCACCAATGCCAGAGTGGGACTACTCGAGCAAAGCGGAAAAATCGAGCTTGTCAACTTCCCGATTGAGGCATTGCGCCCATTGCCTATTTTTAATGCAATTCCCGTTGATATTACTGGGAATGTGAATGGAACGGCAGTCATTGCGGGAAATCTCTTTAATCCACAAGCTTCAGGGAAGTTGACCCTAGCAGATGCCAGTATCAACCGACAACCCATCGAATCTGTTGGTGGTGAGTTTGCCTATAACAACGGTCGATTGAACTTTAAAGCCCTGATGCGCGTATCAGGGCCCGAAGCCCTCAATATTTCAGGAGATGTTCCACTGCGATTACCTTTCGCTCTCGTTAGTCCGGGGAATAAGATCGCTTTAAATATCAATGTCAGAAACGAAGGGTTAGGGTTTATTAATGTGCTCAATCAGCCTGTGCGGTGGGTAAATGGCATCGGAAGTGCTAGTTTGATCGTGAGTGGCACCACCCGATCGCCGATAGTAGAGGGCAAGATCCTGCTTGACAAGGCGGTGATTCAAGTCGCAGGTTTACCTGGCGATCTCACGGATGTACAAGGAGAAGTAACTTTTAGTTCAGATCGCTTCAAGAGCGATCTGAAGGGTAAATTTAGCGATGGCAATTTAGCGGCAAAGGGCGTCATCGCAATTAGCGATCGCGGTTTGATTAAAGAAGGAAGCCAAGATTTTGCCAATCCCTTACAGGTTACAGCCGAAAGGTTAAAGCTGAATATTAGAGATATTTCTTCTAATAATTTCAACGGTACGTTACTGATAAAAGGAGCCGCACTTTCACCGATCTTAAGTGGTGAGATTCAGTTAGCAGACGGTCGCTTTGTAATTACCGATCAAGCTCCTGACAATAATCAGGATAGTGAAGTTCCAGATGTTAGCTTTGATAAGTTGATGGTCAAGCTTCAAGATATGCAAGTTACTCGCGCTCCCTTATTTAATTTCTTAACAGAAGGCAATTTAGAAGTGAATGGTTCTCTACGAGATATTCGCCCCGCTGGACGGATCAAAGTAACACGAGGACAGTTCAATGCAATTTCCGCTAGATTTCGCCTAGATCGTTCCTACGATAACTATGCTGAGTTTACCCCAGCTCAAGGGCTTAACCCCAATCTCAACGTACGTGTTGCTGGGTCTGTCCCCGAACTGACGCGTATCCCGATCGCAAACCAAAACCCAATTAATGCATTTAACCCTAACGAAGTTCCCGTCAGTAACTTAGGTTCGCAGAAAACCCTGAAGGTACAGGCAACCGTCACAGGAAATGCCAATAACCCTAATGTCACGCTTACCAGCAGCCCACCACGCAATCAAAGTGAGATCTTAGCGGCGATTGGCGGCGGCTTGCTTCAAGGTGGAGCCGACCCCACTGCTTCTCTAGCGAACTTGGCAGGAGGTACGATTATCAACTTCCTTCAAGATACGGTTGGAGATGCATTAAGTCTAGCGGAATTTAACCTTACTCCTACGACTTCCGATCCCAAGAAAGGTGGAACTACTACGTTAGGGCTGGCAGCAGAAGCTGCGATCGACTTAAGTAATAACTTCTCAGCATCGCTACGAGCGGTAATTAACGACCCCAGTCAACCTACTACCTATGGAATTCGTTATCGACTAAATCCCAATACCTTAATTCGTGCCAATACTGATTCTCAAGGCAATACTGGTGCGGCGATCGAGTTTGAAGCTCGATTCTAGACTCCTGCGATGTTATCGGTCAAACTGATGTGATTTCCTGCGACATCATAGGTCGAAGGCAGAATTACATTCGGCACACCCGCTGTTCCTGTACCGTCTACAATGTTTTTTCTGTTCACTGAGTCTCAAAATAATTTTTATATAGCAATCACCACAACTGTTAGGACGCCATCTTCAAGACATTTTCCATAGCATTACGTAAAGAATCCAACTCACCAAGACAGTGACGAATGCGACTTTTGATCCACGACCAGCATTTCTCAATCTTATTCAACGTGAGTTCGGGTTAAGGATTTTTGGATATTACGAATCAATTTCTTAGCAGCAAAGGTTGTAATCCCCCCCATCTCCCCTTGAAAAAAAGGGGGAGAAGAGATTCTTCTTGACTCTTCCCTTTTATTAACGTGAGTTCGATAGAGTAGACAAAGGCAAAAGAAAAACTGAGACTAGATTTGAAGAAAAAAAGGTCTCAGCAATATGGACAATATCGTATCGCATTTGGATATCACCCAAATCTTCGGTGAAGTCGATGATTTTGCCAGAGCTTTGAAAAACACTGGCAAGAGCAAGCAATGCTGCCATCAAGGATAGGAGAAAGGAAAAGTCGGTCAAAGATGAAGCTCAGTGAAGTCATGACCATCACGATCTCCTTTCATGATTCAGGATACAAGACCTTCAAAGAGTTCTATACCCTGACCGTACTACCGTTTTGGCGGAAAGCCTTTCCGCACTTGGTAAGCTATACCCGTTTTGTCGAGCTAATGCCGTGGGTATTGATGTTGTTATGTTGCTTTCTGCATACACGCAAAGGAGAGGTGACAGGGATATCTTTCATCGACTCCACGCCGATTAATGTCTGCATACCCTGCCGCGCCCATGCCCACAAAGTATTTAAAGGTATGGTCAATTGGGGTAAAAACTCAGTTGGATGGCATTTTGGTTTCAAACTGCATTTGATTATCAACGACAAAAGTGAATTGCTTGCGTTCAAGCTCACACCTGCCAATGTTGATGACCGTGAACCTGTGCCTGAGGTGGCTCAAGACCTCTTTGAGAAATTATTTGGCGACCGTGGTTATATCTCCCAGAAGTTATTTGAAAAGTTGTATCAGCAGGTCTTACAACTGATTACCAAGCGCAAGAAAAACATGAAAAACTGTCTGTTCAAGTTGATTGACAAGATTCTGCTTCGCAAGAGGGCAATTATTGAGTCCGTCAATGACTAACTCAAAAACATTTCTCAGATTGAGCATTCAAGACATCGCAGTTTTTTCAATTTCCTCGTTAATCTTCTCGCTGGGTTAGTTGCTTATACCTATCGCGAGACTAAACCTACTTTAGATCTTCTCTTCAAAGGCTTACCTGCTTTACCTCCTGCTATCTTTTAGTTCGTCGAACTCACGTTTTATTAAGGGGGATTGAGGGGGATCTTGAATTGCATAGCGGTTCAGGTTTTCTTATCCCGAACTGACGTTATTTTTAGCTCAGGTTGCTTACGTTTTGCTTGTAACGATTCGAAAAGCTGCTTCTGAGACTAAATTAAAGAAGGCTCAGGTCTTACGTTTACGGGATTCTGTGCTCAAGTGTGCGGCGCATGTCAAGATTTCTTTCAGACGTGTACTAGTGTAACTTTCAGCTTTATTCCCCTTTGCCCAAGAAATTTGTCAGATTTCCTATCGACTAAACGATCCTAATTTTCTCCTTTTTAATTAGCTTTTTCCCTTCTGTAAGATTTGTGTGTCTTTTTTTCTGATTTTGGACGATTTACATCGATAAATGCTTCTTTTCTATGCATTTTCTCTTCTCAATTAAGATTTTTCCCGCCTCGCCAAAATAGCTCTTCTTTTTTTCTTTTTTTATTCTCTTGGGGTTCTCATGAATAATGCTGGCTAAGACTCGTAAATAGAAGGAATGTTCGTTAAATATTTGGAATGTCTTTGCATTGCCTCAATATCAGCAGGTTCCCAAATATGTGCATCTTGACAGTGATGGGCGATCAGCAATCCCCACAACTTTCCATTCGGTAAAATTGGAACGACTAGGTTTGCGAGTACCTGCAAATTTCGCAAGAATTCTCGGTGGCACTCGCTAATGGGTTCGGTTTCAATATCCACTGTAGCCTTGACTCGACCAGCCAAATACATTTCTGCGTACATTGCATTAAAGCATTCGTCGGGGCCTGTCGAACCGATAATTGAATATTTTGGATCGCCGATCGCTTCAAAGGTAACCTGTCCTTTCCATTGCGAATAGAAATAATACAAAACTACGCGATCGACATTGAGCAAGGTTCTCAGCTCTTGTAGAGAGGTGTATACCAATGAGTCTTTTTCTAATTTATGGGTGAGTCGATTTAAGACTGCCTGTACACCTCGATCTGGATTTGTCATAGTCGTTACAAGATCGCGCAATTTGTTTAGATGAGGAAAGAAAAGAGAACTCCACGAGTGAGCTGCATGTGTGATTAGGACAAACCGCACTATGCTAAGCAATTAGTTTCTTGGTTCATCAATACTTCGGACAAAATTAGTAAGCAATAGCGCCGTAGGAGCAAAGATC
>NZ_JAZBJZ010000127.1:0-15033 GCF_036349135.1 Tumidithrix elongata BACA0141 | reverse complement strand
TTCTATCCCAAAAGTACAAACTTCAAAATCGTAAAAGGAGAAGACTTTCAGAAGGCAGTGGATTTGATCAATCACAGACCGAGAAAATCTCTTGACTATCGCCCCCTTACGAAGTATTCTTTGCTTCATCAGACCCCGTTGCATTTCATTTTTGAATTGGCGGAGTTACGATGGTTTATGCCGTAATAAATTATCAAAATCTATAATTCCCACTAACCAAATCACGGGTGTGGATTACAGTTTCCAGACGGATGAGAATTATACTTATGATGACAATGGGAATCGCACGAATGCGGGTTATGTCACGGGTGTAAACAATCGCCTGTTGGAAGATAACAAGTTTCGCTATGAGTACGACCTTGTGGGCAATAGAACGAAGCGGACTGACAAATCCACCAACGAGAGCATAGAATACACTTGGGATCTGAGACAGATTCGTGGTAAGTAGCAGGTAGGGAAAACAACGCTCATATTAAAATTAGTATGTGCCCTATCTTCTGTAATTTGGCAACTCAGGCTACCATAGCTCTATGATTGGTCAACTACTAGACAGACGTTACCGCATTGTGCGCAGTTTGGGTTCAGGGGGCTTTGGGCGTACCTATCTGGCTCAAGACCTGAGGATTCCGGGTGAGCCTGTTTGTGTGGTCAAACATCTCAAACCCGTCAGCACAGATCCCGCCTATCTGCAAATAGCCAGTCGTCTCTTTACAGGTGAGGCAACAACGCTCGCAAAACTAGGACATCACGACCAGATTCCACGCTTACTGGCTTATTTTGAGGAAAATCAAGAGTTTTACCTCGTCGAAGAATTTATTGAGGGACATTCGCTTAACGATGAGATCCAGACAGGTAGAACATACACTGAAGCCGAGGCAGTACAAGTTCTGATGGATGTTTTGGAGGTTTTGGCATATGTCCATAGCCAAGGCGTCATTCATCGCGATATCAAGCCCGATAATTTGATCCGTCGTCAAAGCGATCGCAAGTTAATCCTGATTGATTTTGGTGCGATTAAACAAGTCCAAAGTCAATTAATCGTGCAGCAGGGACAGATCAGCGCCACTGTCGCGATCGGGACACCTGGGTATATGTCTTCCGAGCAGGGACAAGGAAAACCCCGCCCCAGTAGCGATCTCTTTGCTTTGGGTATGATTGGGATTCAGATTTTAACGGGATTAAGCCCTCGCAAAATCCCAGAAGATAAGCAAACAGGTGAGTTGAGTTGGCAACATTTGGTCGCTGCTCAAACTGGACTTGTGGAAGTTTTGACCAAGATGACGCGCTATCACTATAAAGATCGCTATGAAACCGCAACGGAAGTTCTACAGGTTTTGCGACAAGTGACGTCGCCCTATCTGCCAACGCAGCCTCCAATTCAACCGCCAATTCCGTCACCCATTCAGCCTTCGGCTCAACCCCTATCCCAGCAGGTCACCCAATCTGCACTGGAATCTACGTATATTTTGCCCCAGCCGATTCCACCCGTCGTTTCTGCGCCCCAGCCCCAGCCACTTCCTTTGCCCGCTCAAACGTCCGATCCAGATCCAACGGCCTCACAAGCTCCTACACAGCAGGTTCCCAATCTCATCCCTCAGCCTTTTCTCCAGCCCACGCAAGAAACTCGTTCTCAAGGGGGTAAAAAGGGACTACTGATTGGATTGTGGGTAGGAGCTATGCTCTCCGCGATCGCTGTCGGTGTCCTATTCGCAACCAGAGGCAATCAACAGGCGATCGCCCCCACTCCAACCGCCCCAGTCAAGACAACTCCTATTGCCGAATTGCCTTCTTCAAAGCCTTCTCCTACAGCAACAACTACACTAACGCCAACACCAACACCAGAGCGATCGAACCCGACTATAGAACCGACGAATACACCTGTTGTTGTGACACCCACGGCAGTTCCCACAAATCCTTCTAAAGATGCTGGTACACCCCAAGTTCTCACCGAAGCAAAAGCCGTAAGTCGGATTAGAGAACTGGTCTCGGCAAAGCGTCAAATGTTTGCCCCGCCTTTCGATCGCGCGAGACTTGCCGAACTAACGACAGGGGATGCCTATGAAAAGCGCAGCGGTTCGATTGACTGGTTGCAGAATAATAATGCTTACTACGAATTTGGTGCCTTTGCGGTGAAACCCACAGGAGAGTTTCAAAGACAAGGCGATCGGGCATTAGTTACGGTAGAGATCGTTGAAGCGCCAACATTGTATGTAAATGGTCAGATCGATCGCTCGCAGTCGCTCCCCTCTCAGGGTAAATATCGCTGTGAGCTGCGTTTTGAGAATGGTACGTGGAAGATTTCCAACCTAATCAAGCTCGATTAAATTTCATCGTCCTCATATCCTTATGCTTTGGTTCTACCAATTTCAATAGCATCGAGGCATTCAAAACCAATAGCCCCTGTCTTTCAAGACAGAGGCTATTTTGATGTAATTTATGCAGCTATGAGAGCTAGCTAACTACTTTTTGTCTTTGGTGATGACCTTTGGCGGTTCGCGGAAGAAAATCGCAAAGAAAAACAGACCAATCAGACAAGCGAAAATCAAAGTGTAGGTGATAGTTTCCATATATTTTTATGCCTATGCTGAAACGCGGGTTGTTTTGTCTCCGAGCTTCTGGAATGCGCCCCACTCAATTTGTTCTTCATCAAGATCGGGGTCAATACCAGCAAACACATCACGGAATAGGGTGCGAGCACCATGCCAAATGTGACCAAAGAAGAAGAACAGAGCAAATACTGCATGGCCGAAGGTAAACCATCCACGCGTACTGGTGCGAAATACACCATCTGAGTTGAACTTTTCTTGATCGAAATCAAACGCTTCACCCAGTTGAGCCTTACGAGCCAAGTTCTTGACTGTTGGTGCATCTGTGAAGGTCTTACCATCTAGCGAACCACCGTAAACGGTAGCGGTGACACCTGCTTGCTCAAAGCTGTACTTAGATTCAGCACGACGGAAAGGAATGTCAGCTCTAACAATCCCTTGACTATCTTGTAAGACAACAGGGAATGTTTCAAAGAAGTTAGGTAGACGACGTACGGACAACTCATGACCTTCTTTGTCTTTGAATACTGGGTGACCTAACCAACCTTGGGCTAGACCATCACCATTGTTCATCGGACCAACGCGGAACAAACCACCTTTAGCGGGGCTGTTACCAACATAGTCATAAAATGCCAACTTATCGGGAATTTTTGACCAAGCTTCAGAACGACTCAAACCAGCATCAATGCCTGCTTGGACGCGACGGTCGATTTCTTGCTGGAAGTAGCTGTTATCCCATTGATAGCGGGTTGGACCAAATAGTTCAATTGGGGTAGCAGCAGCGCCGTACCACATTGTCCCTGCTACCACAAAGGCAGCAAAGAAAACTGCAGCAATACTGCTAGACAGAACGGTCTCAATGTTACCCATACGCAGCGCCTTATAGAGACGCTCGGGTGGACGTACCGTGAGGTGAAATAGTCCAGCAATAATGCCTACAATACCTGCAGCAATGTGGTGAGCCACAATTCCACCAGGATTAAAGGGGTTAAAGCCATTGGGTCCCCATTCTGGAGCAACATGCTGAATGTGACCAGTTAGACCGTAGGGATCGGATACCCACATCCCAGGACCAAATAGACCTGTGAGGTGAAAAGCACCAAATCCGAAACAAAGAAGACCTGATAAAAATAAATGAATGCCGAACATTTTGGGGAGATCCAACGCAGGCTCGCCTGTGCGTGGATCTCTAAATAGTTCTAAGTCCCAGTTTACCCAGTGCCAAATCGCAGCTAAAAATAGCAGACCTGATAGCACAATGTGAGCTACAGCAGTGCCTTCTAATGTCCAGACACCTGTGTTAACAGCAGCTTCACCAGTAACGCTCCAGCCACCCCATGAGTCTGTAATGCCCAGACGCGCCATGAAGGGTAGGACGAACATGCCTTGTCGCCACATTGGGTTTAGCACAGGATCACTTGGGTCAAATGTGGCAGTCTCATAGAGAGCCATCGATCCTGCCCATCCTGCCACCAGTGCAGTGTGCATTAAGTGTGTAGCAATCAGTCGCCCCGGATCGTTCAGGAGGACTGTATGCACTCGATACCAAGGTAATCCCATCTTAGTAATTTTCCTCTATTTATAGTATGGAGTGAGATTTTAACGGTTCTTTATCTTAATGATAAGAGATTCTGAATCGAGTAACCATAGAGTTAAGCCACGATTCATCTTAGTCAAACAAAATGTTCTAACTAGTTGTAACTATATTTTTGTTTATTTATATTAACGTAAATCATTCCAGTCAAAAGGTAAAGGTCAAGTATCAAAAGGTGCAGTTTCCCTAGTCACTGGTTGGGGCGTCCGATCGCTAATTTCTCTGAATCTTAATCCTGCCGCACTGAATTGAAGGTCAATGCAAGATCGGTCTATTCGCAAAAAATCCATTTATGTGAGCGTAAGGGTAAAGCAAGATATATCTGTGGTTTAGATCGCTAAAATTGACGTATGAAAAACTGGTTGTGGGAAAAGCGATCGCTACCTCAAGGTGTAACGGGCGCGGATGTATGGGAAGCATTATTTGGGGACGAAGCGATCGCGGTTTTATTAGAAAGCCCAGCCCAAAATTTATCGCCGCTTTCTCGTTATTCGATCGCAGCAGGAAAACCTCGCCAAATTTGGACGCCGCCCCCAGGTGAAATTTTGCCTTTTTTGCAACAATTCCCAATTCAGCCTGAAGATGCTGGAGAGGGTGGAAATTTAGCGATCGATCGAAACTTACCGTTTACGGGTGGCTATCTGGGCTGGCTCGGTTATGACGTTGCTTGGGAAATTGAGAAACTTCCCCACAATAAGCATGATTCCCTGCCCTTTCCGATCTCGTTTTGGTACGAGCCTGCCAACTTTGCCACGATCGATCATGTAGAAAAGATAATTTGGCTTGCCGCCAGCGATCGCCACACCCTAGAGGCAATGGGGCAGACCATCTCCGATCGGCTTGAAGGGGATAAGCCTTTAATTCGTTACCCTCGCAGCGGAACGCATCCCGCTCGCAAAGCGTTTCCAAAGGAAATAGGGAATTGCCCCACCTCGGAATTGGATTTATCGGAATTGGATTTAAAGGTGAAGTTCTCACCCAATGCTGATGAATATCAGGCGATGGCTTTAAAAGCCAAGCAACATATTCATGCAGGGGATATTTTTCAGACCAATTTGTCTCTGCGGTTTGGGACGGAATGGTTTGGCAGTGGTTGGTCGCTCTATCGGCAACTACTGCAGATTAATCCCTCACCCTTTGCTAGCTATTGGCGCACCCCTTGGGGTGAGGTGATTAGTGCTTCCCCTGAGCGACTGGTCAAACTCAGTGATCGCCATGTCGAAACCAGACCGATCGCAGGCACGAGGGCAAGGGGCAGCACCCCTGCCGAGGATATTTTCTTAGAGAATGAGTTGCTTGCCTGTGCCAAAGAGCAGTCCGAGCACATTATGTTGGTCGATTTGGAACGGAACGATCTGGGGCGCGTTTGCACATGGGGTAGCGTTAAAGTGGATGAGTTACTGGCGATCGAGCGCTATAGCCATGTCATGCACCTTGTCAGCAATGTCACGGGCGAGTTGAGAAGCGATCGCACCCTTGCAGACCTAATCAAAGCGGTTTTCCCCGGCGGCACGATTACGGGTTGCCCTAAGGTACGCTGTATGGAGATCGTTGAAGCCCTCGAACCCGAGCGCAGAAGTTTGTTTTATGGTTCCTGTGGCTACATCGATCGCCGAGGCAATTTGGACTTAAATATTTTGATTCGTACTTTGCTGAAATGCGGCGATCGGATTTGGGGACAAGTAGGTGCTGGTATTGTCGCCGACAGCATTCCAGAACGAGAGTGGCACGAGTCACTCTACAAAGCCAAAGCACAGCTAAAGGCTTTATCAGTAAGCAACGCGCAATCTGATAACTATAGTTGACAATACGCAACCTGATAACTATAGTTGACAATACGCAATCTGATAGCTATAGCGATCCTATGATAGAGGTTCGTCAAACAGAAGTATTTGCCAAATGGTTCGAGGGGCTAAGAGATCGTAAAGCTAAAGTGCGCGTACAAGCACGTATTGACCGCATGGAAATGGGCAACTTTGGTGATGTTGCTCCAGTTGGAGAGGGAGTCAGTGAACTTCGCATTCATTATGGGACTGGCTATAGGGTGTACTTCGTTCAACGAGACCTAGTTGTTGTCGTACTTCTATCTGGTGGCGATAAAAGTTCTCAGGACTCTGACATCAAAAAAGCCAAAGAACTTGCCAAGCAACTGGAGGATTAAATTATGGCTATTAGCACTACTCGTTGGGATTCAGCAGCACACCTCAAAACAGAAGAAGACATTCAATTGTATCTAGAGGCATGTCTTGAAGAAACTGGTGATGACCCCGCATTGATTGTTTATGCATTAGGCGTAATCGCTCGGGCAAAAAATATGAGTCAGATATCTAGAGATACAGGTTTAAGCAGAGAAGGTCTATACAAAGCACTGTCTCTTGACGGTAATCCCAGTTTTGTTACTGTAGCAAAAGTAGCAAAAGCGCTAGGCTTTAAGCTGACAGTTCAACCTATGGTTTAAGTGAAAGTCAGCGCCGAGTGATGTGCCTAGCCTATTCAGTATGAGTACTTATTAAGTATTCAGGAATTTTATTTGTCTATATCAATGACGAATCTATGATCTATGCCGATCGCACGAAGATCCTCAAGCCATCAATTAAATCTGGATCATATTGCTGTATTCCGTTAATAGTTCATCGTAGGTTAGGCTATCGCTATCTGCTTGAGGACTCCAAAGCAACTCAAATATCAACAAATGGCTTGCAGGAATAGCAGCGATCGCCTCTAAAGCCTTGCGCAATTCTTCGGTATTTCTAATTTCGCCAAATAATGGTTTGTCATGCTCTGTTCCGATCAGTAGCGTCACCACAATATATGCCGATGGGTCTTTTTCTAACGAGGCGATCGCGGCTTGTCGGACTGCCCTGCGACCACCGACATTTACCAAAGTTTCCTCGCTAAATTTACTGCGCTCTTCGAGCGAAAGCTTGTTAAATAGCTCTTCCGCCTTGTCGCGCTTTACGGGTTGAGAGCTAGATGAAACATGCGTCCAATTTTCTGGGGTACGAATCAAAGCGATCGCAGACTCTTGCAACAGGGTCATCAAGCCATCGGGTGTATCTGTATCCACTTCTAGGCTCAACTCAGTTAATCGAGCTTGCACTTCACGCGCTTGGGCTAAGAGGGCAACTTGCAACTTAGTAACGGTAAAGGTATCGTTGCCCAAATCACCAGCCGCCCCCTTGGACTTGTTGCGGAAAAAGATCGCACGAATAATAAAGTAAGTAATTGAGCCACCAATTAGCAAAACAATCAACCAAACAAACCAAGGCACTTCATCCGAACTACTGGTAGATGACTGGTAAGTTCCAGGGGTTGAATAAGGACGGGAATTATTATTATTGATAATGACTGGGGCAATGATTGGGTTGCCACCATTTGAAGGCTGGCTAGGAGAAAAAGAGTCGCGATCGTTGGAACGGCTGGGCGTTGAGGGATCTGACGATCTTGTGGGGCTAGAGCTACCAGAGTTTGAAGGGGTCGAGCGGTTAAAAGAGCCACTCCTAGTTCTACCGGCACTACTTTTGGCATTAGCTTGCCGATCTAGCTGTAAAAATGTATTTAGTTGGCGGTGGGAGGCATCCTGAAAGAAATCGCCAAAGCCCAAATCGATCGCCTGAACCGTCGAAAATGCTAGTAACGTAGCAGCTAAGAACTGAAATTTTGTCTTACGCATAGTAGTTGGTAGTTAAACGTTTAAACTATAGGATGTAGCGTTTCAATTTTTTAGTTGTGGTAGAGCCAATTCTTTCAGGTATTTGTTTGGGTTTAATCTTTATTACCCTCTCTGGTCTATTTTTTGCGGCATATCAGCAATATCGTCGCAACCCGATGTAGATGTAATTAAGCATAATTACTCAATAATCTAAATCATTTATCCCTGACACAAATCTTGCGTTAGGGTGTTTTTATTTTTTAGAGATAATAATATTTTAGCGCTAGTAAATATCCCATGGAAAAAGAGTAAGGAGAAAGGCGTAGTTTTTAATCCCAGTTGAATAGGACAAAATAATTTATATGCCTGAGTCTTATACAGAGGAACAAGTACAGCAGATTTTACAGCGAGCCTTAGCTCGTAAGTCCAAGCGTGGCGATCTGCTTTCACGACAACAAGTCAGCGAAATTGCCTCGGAGTTAGGTGTAAGTGAGGCAGATTTCCTTGCTGCCGAACAAGAATGGATGGCACAAAAGAGTAAATCTCAAGAACGGGCTGATTTTGACATTTATAAAAGAAAAGAGTTTCGCGATGGGCTGCTCAAATATTTTATTGTGAATACCTTTTTGATTGGGATTAATTTGCTCACGTCTGGTCATGTGTCATGGGCAGCTTATCCCTTTTTAATCTGGGGACTGGGCATTGCCTTGAAGGCTTACGCAACTTTTCAAGCAGATAGTGAGGCCTACGAAACAGAATTTAACAAATGGCAGCTCAAACAGAAACGCAACCAGATTACAGCACAAATCACAAATAAGGTTGCATCTTCCGTTGAGAACTGGCTGAAATCTAATTAAAACGCTAATCAGTCACATCTTGCTAAGGACTGCCAAATCCACCAAAAGACGACTGGCTAAAGTTTGCCGCACTTTGACTGGCTCGGATCGCAGACTGGGAAAAGACTTGGAAAGCCTTACGAATTTCCGCATCGCTATTTGCAGGGGTAAGAATCCACTGGTCGCGTATTCCCATTTCCTTAAAGACTTGGCGGAAGTTGGTGCTACCGTCGTCGATACCCATCGCGGCGATAATATGATTTTCTGACATCAGCATATCCTCAGCGATCGCTGCCACATCTCTAGCACTCGCCCTCACAGAATGACAATCTGCACCGTCTGTAATGATCAAGGTTACGGTACGAACGGGTACGCCATTATCAGAAAATTCCTGCGCTTTGGCTAAAACAGTTCCCAAGAGAATAACAGTCTGATCGTACAAAGGTGTACCTTTATTGGGGTTGTAGTTTTTCGTATCCATGCGGATGGCTTGAGACAAAGGGCAATAGGGATAGAGAATATCGCCATTTAAATAGCGATTGTGCGCGAGAATGTTATCCTGTTGCTGCGATGCCTGTAGGGCATCCAAGACAGAGTTATGTCCACCTCTGACCGCTTGGGCGTTACTGCCAAACTGGATGGAACCAGAATCATCGGGCATGATCGTCACGAGCACGACTTCGCTTGCCATCACGTCATCGACATGGATTCCCAAACCTGCTTGGATTTGAGCGCCAATATCGAAAACAGTCAATGCTTGCATCGATTGATTCGAGAGAATACCTTCGTCATGGGCTGATTGAAATAGATCGTTAATGTTCGGTGTGTTCATGGTTTTCCTTCCTTAAATTTAATTCTGCTCTTCACTACTACGGCTACGTTGTAAGCAGTGCTGGAATCTAGTCGAATTTCTAAGCAACTATAGCGATAGCAATCGCTCGAAAATATTTTTCTTGGGTTGAATGGTTTCCCAGTATTCGCGAAGTAGGCGATCGATTAGCGCCGAGCTTGTTGTTTGCTCTTGAGAAAGAATTGCCACAAGATATCTTTCTGTATCGCCATCCAAATTTACACTAATCATACGATTTTCCTCTTAAAAAGCTAAGTGTTGGTGTACATTTGTGAAGTTCTTTGCTTCGTTTTTGGGGTTTGATCTCTCAGCCACCCTTATTAAGGGGGAGAACCTAGAGTTGTTCCATCGTAGGGGCAATTCATGAATTGCCCCTACGATGGAAAGATGATTCTCATCCAAGATTCAGATCTGTCCAAGTTTCCATTAGCTGCGTAGACTTAACCAGATGCATTCCCGCATTCGCAAATCGTTGAAAGGCTTTATCGGCTTGGGGTGTGAAATCCACAACCCTTGGGACAACCACGGGTGAGGTGCAGTCATCCAAGAGATAGACCTTCTTGGCGAGTTTGGGATCGTTGGCGAGGATCTCTGTGAGTAGGTCATCAATTGTCCATGCCACACAATGACTTTTCGCTTGTCCTGCGATGACTACAGCATCAAACTCCAACAATTTTTGCAAAAATCGGGTGTTTTTCTGCGCGATCGCTCTGCCATCTGCACCATCCAACACTTCAGGACGCAGAACGGAATAGTTCTCTGTGAGAGGATTACCACCCTTAATCTCAAAATTGGTTTGACTGTGCCGTGCGATATTATGGAAGAACATGGCTTCCTCAACCGCCGAGACGAGGGCATGTCCGATGCCGCCGAGCATGGAGTGGTAGGGCCAAACGGTTAGGGGATATTTGCCTTCATCGCTGAGTTTCTGTACATAGTGCAAGGCGTGCTTTTGCAATGCCATATAGTTGCCTTTTGCCAAGCTATAGGCGATCGCGGGGTTGACCTTCCATTTACCCTGTTTGACTTCGTCGAGCGTAATCGTGGTGGCAGCAGGAATGGGATGTTCGCCTGCATCGTTCACCCAAAATACAGGATGGAAAATCTGCATGGCAGTGTGGGTATCCATCGTCGGGGCGATTTCGGTAATCGCGCCCAAATTGCGATAGATAAACTCACAGAGTCTGATGTTGTCATCTACGGCTCCAGTGCCAGACTGTCCGCCTACAAAAAGCTCAAAGTCAGGAATGCAGAAGGTGTTCTGAACGTCGATCGCCATCAGACAAATTCGCTTTTTGTCTTTTGCCGCAGGTAAAATCCCCTGCTGTTTTGCCCAAGCTTCGGCTTGACCTGCTCGTTCTTGATAGGGAACGCGCCAGACTTGACTTACTTTGGTGCGATCGAAAAAGGTAGGAATTGGTAACTGTGTCATTTGTGTTTTTATGATTTTGATGTGAGGTAAATTGAATTGGATTTAATGGAATTTGTTTGACCTGTATGGGTAACGGATGGTGTGTGCCTATCCTTAGGGATTTGGGCAACCACGGGGGGATTGCCCCTACCCTTTTCGCTGTAAGAATTCAATCTTTTTCCCATTCACGACATAGATACCGTCCCTACTGGCAAAGAGCTGACTATTGGCATTCACATAGGGTTCTGTCTCTGGAAATGCTTTGGTTTGAACGATTTGTCCATTTTGCACCTCTATTCTTACGATGCCCTCATCGGTCGCAGTGAGGAGGAATTGATTGACAGCGTACTTGCCATGAATAGTGTTGAGCCATGCTACGGAACCAGAGCAATGATTCTTTTCTAGCGATAATGTGGCAATTACCTCACCATTGGAACGAAGGACATTGACGCGATGTACGATTTTGCCCTGCTCTTGGGTGGCGGTAAAGAACCAGCAGTATTCTTGACTGAAACTGCAAGTGGCATCGATTAACTCGCCCTGCCAAGCGGGTAGTTTGACGCGATCGTTGATTCCAGAATGTTTGGCATTAAACACGAACGATACATTTAACTCGCCCGCTCGATAGAACCCAAATCCAAAATGATCGCCCACCCAAAATTGCGTCTGTCCTGATAAAACATCCCCCACATATTCCGAACCAAACTGTCCATCTCTTAGGAGTTGTCCGTTGTCAATCCAATAACGACTCGATTCGTTAACAGCAAACCTTTCTGCTGCCTTAACTTGGGGCAGTGGCTGAGGCATAGAATTAGTGGGAGGTGCAAGCGTAATCATGGCTTTCTGCTTTCCAATTAATGTAGACTTTCCCTTGAGATGAAATTCTAATTGCGAATCCAATTCGCCTGTGAGAATCGTTGCGTTATCTTCTCGTTTAAACGCCCTGCGATCGTGATAGAGCCACAGCAAGCGATCGCCTTCTAAACTCGCACAAAGAATAACACCCTCCGTAGTAAATACAGTCCGAACCGTACAGATTCCAGTTTGTGTAGAATTTTTTGCGGTAGGGATAGAGGTGGTAGGGATTGAGTTTGAATTGCAGCTAGGACAGGAACTTCGAGCGTGTTCGATCCCACATTGAGGGCATTGCTGCCACCGCATCGATTCCAACAGTTGTTTGGGGAATTCGCCACGACGATCTTGCTCGAAGCATTGATGGAGGTAATGTAGCAGGTCATCAGACAGAACTTTATAGGGAATTGCTGGCTTAGGATACTTAACTTCGGGATGGAAAATCGTAATGCGATGCAGCGATCGCGCCTCGTGGGGAATCTTTGTGCTCGTATCCTTGGGTTTATACACACCTCCATAGGGATCGACAAATAAGAGAGATTGCATCAACATCACTGCAAAAGCATACCAATCAGAGTCAAAGTTATGCGGCTGTTGTAAAATCGGTTTACTTTGCTGGGGGTCGCACAAGAGGGGATCGACAAAGCGACTGGTGAAGACGCCACACAGATAGTTATCGAACTGAAACGAGTCCGCATCGATCAAATAGGCTTCGTCTTTATAAATCAACACGTTCAGATCGTTGAAGTCCCCGATCGCTACTTTTGCCTCATGCAGCCGAGCAATTGTGTCATGCAAATCTTGGAAGATTGTCGCGATCGCTTGATTGCCAATTCCACTCGTACTGCGGAACGTGCGATCGCCATACTTTAACAGCGGTGTCGTTCCTTTTAGTAAAGGCATCACATAGCCTAAAATCCTTTGACCTTGTTTGTCGGTGGCGAGACCCTCGGGCTTGACCACTCGGCTAGGCAGATTTTGTGGAAAGGCGGCGAGTTTTTGCTGATGGGTGTTTAGACGTGCGATTGCAGCGGCTTGCTCTCGTTCTCTCTGTTCCTCTGGCAAGGCTTGATAATCGGGGTGATCGGCTTGCTTAAACAGTTTTAAGGCTTTCCCACCACCAATATCAAAGACATCGGCTTCTCCACCTTTACCAATGGTCTGACGAGGGTTGAGGCGTATTCTTTTTTGATTGATATAGACTTCCATTTTACCTATTCCCCATATTCTAGAAGGAGGATGTTTGAGAAGCTTTTAATCTCTTCTACTGTATACACATATTTCATGTGTCCGAGAGGTTTCGATCCCCCTGCCCTGTCGGGCATCCCCCTTACAGAAGGGGGAATTCGTCTTCTCCCCCCTTCTGTAAGGGGGATTGGGGGGGATCGAACCCCAAAACGAAGCAAAAGTATCTTCTCTAAAGCCGTTCGCTTAATATTTTAGCTTTAGACCTTCTAATCGCTACGAGCGTCGTATCGTCGGGTAAAAGTCCTGCAGATTTTACGAGTCGTTGATTTTGCCAGTCAGGTTTTGTGACTTCGTGATTCATCAAAGCTAAGCGACGGTGAAGCATATCGGGATTGCTAAAATAACGATCTTGCTGCCAAAATTGAGCGATATTTCCAACTACTTCTTTGCCATTGGGTAGTAACTTACTCTCTGCCTGAATCAGATCGCTGACGCCATCTGTTCCAATGAGTACGGAATTCAAATTCTCCGTCGCCAAATGGTGATGCAATTGGAAAGGAACGAGATCGGGTCGATACAATCCATAGGCTAAATAGGGAGGTGCATTATTAGGAAAGCTAAATTCTGATATCTCTCCATTCAAAGCGATCGCACCATCTCCGATCGCAAAGGTAATGCTTTCTTTGGGAGTAATCAGGACGCCCACAATCGTAAATAGAAAGTAGTCGTTAATGATGCTAAAAAAAGCACTCTCTGCTTGACTATCCTTGCGAATATCCCCACTCAAACCACCGATCGCTTCGAGCATATTTCGGAGTTGCAGTAGTAAATCCGCTTGAACTGTGAGCCAAAAGCTTTCTCCAATTTCATCCTCCCCCTTAGTGGCTTGTCTGTTTAATTGTGCTGCGATCGCTTGGACAGTTAGTTTCGCGCCGATTTTTGCGCCCACTTCGCTGTGTTTTCCACTCCCACATCCATCACAGACCACTGCGATCGTGCCAAACTCAGAGCGCAAGGTGTGGTAAGCATCTTGGTTGTTTTTGCCAACCTGTAGATGGTTTCTCCCAATTACCGAGCCTACCGCAAGTTCAAATGCACTGTTCATTTGGGTTGTGATGAATTACTTGTAATAGTGTAATTTCTACACCATCCAATATAGTGTATTTTTAACACTAAGTCAATAGGCTTTTGGAAAATCTATGTTTGCTACATTTAAACATCCATAATTTAGTAAAATATCATATATACCAAGAACTGTGGTGCGAAGTCCAAAAAGTTGTCAGTTGGTGTTAGAGGGTTCGATGTTTAAGGAGAAATAAAGATATCTCTATATACATATCTCCTAGTGGTCGCTATTCAGCCCCAAATGCAATTTGAGGATATTGGTGGGAATAGAAAAGATGCTGGTTGACTGACAAAAGTGTTAAAGGAAAAAGCTTACAGGGATTGAATTTGAGCAAAAAAGAGGCGTATGCTGTTGCTGTTTTTAAGAATGAAACGAGCATAGATCAAGATGATCAAAAACGCCTCACGACTCCATGATGAACTAATAAAATTTGGAAGTCAATACTGCCCATGGTCAGATGTCAGACATTTGGGAGTCATGGCATGGATGATGCTTGGTTTAATTGCCACAGGAAGTGTGAATTTAACCAAGTGGATCGGTTATATCAGTACAGATGTGCATATTGCTGCTGCTTGGGAATCAAGCAGCAAAGAATATTGGTATATTCTCAGTACCGAACCTTCCACGCTCCAGACTTTTCGTGAATATGGTTTACGCTTTACTATTGAAGAAAATTTCTTGGATGATAAATCTAGCGGTTTTGATTTGGAATCTTCTCGTCTGCGTTCGGCACCTGCTCTTTCCCGTCTTTGTTTGGTGATGGCGATGACGACACTCTTCTTAACTGCTCAAGGTCTTGCTGTAGTTGAATCTGGTTATCGCCGACGTGTTGCCCCTCACTGGTCTCGCGGTTCCAGTTATCTCAAAATTGGTTGGAATTGGGTTATTACGGCGCTAAACAAAAACTGGGTTTTCTTTTCTAATTTCGTAATTGCTCAACTTAGAGGAAATAATGCTTCGAGGGGGTTCAAAGCCACA
>NZ_JAZBJZ010000126.1:0-15315 GCF_036349135.1 Tumidithrix elongata BACA0141 | reverse complement strand
TACTAGGCTACCTAACTTTCTCGGGCTTGTCAACCCCTTTTTTAAATGTTTTTTTGGAATAGCTTGTAACGGTTAGCAGACAAAGCTTTGAATCCCGTGGCTATTTACCAAACCCAGCTTCTATGCCTTTAGCAACAAGTGCATTTACCGCTTCTACGCCTTCCCAGCCTTTAATCTCGGTTACTTTTTTCTCTAGATTTTTATAGCTACGGAAAAACTCGGCAATTTCATCAAGACGATGCTGAGAAATATCTGACAAGGTTTTAACGTTGGCATACCGAGGGTCTTTGTCGGGCACACAAAGAATTTTTTCGTCGCGATCGCCACCGTCAATCATGATCAGCATGCCGATCGGACGTGCAGGAATTACACAGCCAGGAAATGTGGGCTGATCCATAATCACCATGCCATCAAGGGGATCGCCATCATCACCTAGGGTGTTCGGGACAAAGCCGTAATCGTAGGGATACTGTACGGATGAATAAAGCACGCGATCGAGTGCGAAAGCATTGAGGTCTTTATCAAACTCATATTTATTTTTACTGCCCGCAGGAATTTCGATCAGGACATTAAGAATGCCGGGCTTAGGTTGAGCAGGAATCCGCGATAAATCCATAAAAATTACTTAGATACTCCTAAAGTGTTTTAGCTCTTTATTTAAGAGAGCAGTAAATGTACTTAAAGTTAAGTATAAGTGGCTTCTGAACCCTTCCAACTTTAATGACATGATTCATTCACCGATTGGGCTAGCGTCATTAGCTCGACACAAACTAGCTAAGTGAATATGAACATTTTGAAAATTATGCTTTACTGTGAGCAGTGTGATGTGTGAGGAAGTGAATGTTTTCAAATCAGCGAAGCGAAATGCTAACGTACAAGCATGATACACAGTATCCTATCGGTGTTTTTGATAGTGGGGTAGGGGGGCTAACAGTACTACAAGAAATGCATCGCCAGTTACCGCAAGAGTCAATTATTTATTTTGGTGATACAGCCCGTTTGCCCTATGGCAAGCGGACACAATCAGAAATTATTGAGTATGTCCGCCAAATTTTGGTCTGGATGCAGTCTCAGTCAGTCAAGATGGTGATTATGGCTTGTAACACCAGTTCTGCTCTGGCATTAGATGTTGTACGACGGGAGTTTGACCTACCAATTTTAGGGTTGATCTTGCCCGGAGCAAGAGCTGCTGTGAAGAAAGGCAAACGGATTGGGGTAATTGCGACAACTGCAACAGTAAACAGTGGGGCATATACTCAAGCCATGCTTGAGAGTTCTCCACAAGCTGAGGTTTGGCAAGTTGATTGTCCCGAGTTTGTGCCGCTGATTGAGTCAAATCGAATTAACGATCCTTACACTTTGCAAGTTGCCAGTGAATATCTGACGCCTTTACTGAAAGCGAAAATCGATACGTTGGTGTTTGGTTGCACGCATTATCCTCATCTCAAGGATATTTTGCGACAGATCGTGCCTGCTCATGTAAGGTTTATCGACCCAGCCAAGTACGTTGTCAAGGCAGCCATGCAGGAACTGGATATTTTAGGCTTACGTCATAGTGAAGGTAGGAGTGCAGGGAATCGAAATCTAACGAAGTTTTACGTCAGTGGCGATCCCGAGCAGTTTGCTCAGGTTTCTAGTCGCTGGCTAGGCAAAGTGCCATCAGTGGAAAATGTGTCGCTCTCTCCTGTAGAATTGCTGTCTTAAAGTTTCCCTAATGGCTCTCTGAATTTTCACATGGGAGTACTGTATTGAAATATAAGCAGCTTTGGTTTGGCATTAGTTTTTGCCTCGTTGGATATTGTTGTGGCACTTCAGCAGTTTTAGCTCAGTCCAGAGTTAATCCAGTGGCTGAAGAGTCTGTACTTCAAGCTCAGATAAATCCGACTAGTTTAAATAACGGGTTCAGGCTTAGGGGAGTTCAGGCTTCACCTGATGGATTATTGTTGCTGATTAATGGCAATCCTCAAGTAAATATGTGGCGGGTTGCGAACCCCGATCGCATGATTGTCGATCTACAGGGAACGGAAGTTGCATCAGAGATGCATGGTTCAGTCATCCCTTTAAATCGCTATGGGGTGAAGCAAGTAAGGGTTGCTCAGTTTCAGCAAAGCCCTGCGATCGCACGTCTCGTCTTCGATTTAGATCCCAATACAGCGAATACGGCTTGGCGAAGTACTTTTAATCCTGCAAGTGGGATGTTGGTTTTAAAGCCTACTGGTGCGACAACTCCCACACCTCAGCCTTCACCCCAATTAATATCCAACGGTGGGGTCGCAAGTACAGCAATACCTGCAACGATTCAAGCTTTGGTGGTGACAAGCTCTGGGCAGTTAATTATTCAGGCAGATCAGGGATTTACCTATCGTGGTAGTCAAGATCCCACTTCCAATACTTACAATCTCACAATTACGCCTGCCCGCATTTCCGCTCAACTGCAAAAGCCAACACTCAGTGCCAATAGTCCGCTAGAGCGGATTCGGATGACACAAGTGGGAAATTCAGTATTGATTGGGATTCAAACGACAGCAGGCTGGCGTTTGCAAGATGTTGGTAGTGGGAGCGCGAGGCAAGTATCGCTGTCTCTGTACCGTCCTAAGGGTGGCACAATTGGTCAAATTCCATCTTCAACCATACCTACTCCGACAACCATACCTTCAGCTTCTGTACCGTCCAATCGAGGCAGAGGCTTAGTAGTCATCGATCCCGGGCATGGCGGACCTGATGTGGGGGCGATCGGGAATGGAATTTATGAAAAGAATGTCGTTTTGCCGATCGCGTTTCAACTAGGTCGCGCCTTACAACAGATGGGCTACTCTGTGGTTTATACCCGAACGGGTGATATTGACTTGGACTTAGAACCGCGCGTCCAAATGGCTGAAAATGTTAGAGGCGATGTATTTGTCAGCGTTCATGCTAACTCTTTGGCATCTAGGGCAGACGAAATTAGTGGAATAGAAACCTATTATGCACCTGGAGCTGTTTTAGGACAGCAGCTTGCCAGCGCTGTGCATCAACAAGTCATAGCTGGGACAGGTGCGATCGATCGTGGTGTTAGATCGGCAAGATTTTATGTGATTCGAAATACCACGATGCCTGCTATTTTGGTGGAGACGGGGTTTGTCACAAATCCCAGAGATGCGGCCAATCTGAATAATCCAGCCTACCAAGAACGTATGGGCACTGCGATCGCTAGAGGAGTCGATCAATTCATGCGATATTACCGCCGTTAGTCGTTGGAATTTTTTCGCTCTGAATTTTGGATCGCGTTAATTTACCTTACCCTAACGAACGTAGAAGTGATACGAGTCTTAATTTCTCAACCACATGCACCCCTCGGTGTTTTCCTGCCGTAACCGATACCTTGGCATCCGAAAAAACTACAATCGGGGTGACAAAGTTCAGTCCCTTTTGTTTTTTAACTTGCAAAGCCTGTTTCATCGAGCATTCGAGAAAATCTTTTTCAAATTTGTATGTTGCCTTTCCCATCCGACGGGATAATTGATTGCCATCCATAATAACTTCACCTCGGTGAGATTTCACATCGACCACATAGGCGCGACTTTGAGGGGAAATACAAAGAATATCTGCATCTCCCAATCTCCCTGCCAACAACATGCCGTATTCAATCTGCCAACTTTCTCGCTCTAGTGGCTCCATCTCCTTTGCCACATCTTCTTCGCCTTTAGCCCCGCGATCGGCACGATCTGCTTGCTGCCATAGGTAAACACCATTGAAAGCTAAGCCCAAAGCTACAAGGATAAAGAGGATTGGAAAAATAAATGCAGAAAATTGAAACAGGGAAAACTGGACTTTTGACGTTAGCAGAAAAGTCTGCTTTAGAAAGTTTTCCAGAATTTTGAATAGGATGACCGGGGCAACAATTATTAAACCGGCCGAGATAAATGACCCCATTGCTTTGAACCGTCTTTTAGCCGCTAAGCGACGGATATTTTGCCCAGCTAGGCGACGTGGTTCTACCATTAACACTTTGCTTGAGATTTTGCCAACATATTGACCAATTCATGTTCAGAAGACTACCCAAAAGGTCTATTTGCTTTCAGGATGATATTCAGAATGGCACAAGATTTCATCGTCACAGGTTTGATTAATTTCCAGAATTAGCTGCTGAAGGCGACCGTAGTTACGCTGGTTAAAATACATCACCAATCGGGGTAACGACAGAATGTGAGGTTCCCTCTTTTCTTGGGGTAAAGCCGCACTACGCTGGATACGTCCCTGAACTAAGACATCGCTAAAATTTTGATTGAGTCGATCTAGGTGAGCATCGGAAATATCAAAGTTGAGCCGCACGACAAATAGATTTTTCACCCAGCGGCTGGAGTGATAGACCTTATAAAAGTCATGAATTGCCTGACAAGCTCGCTCGACTTTGTCGGTAATCACATACAAATTGAGATCGCCTTCAGTAATTAGACCTCTCGTCAACAAGTGCTTTTGAATGTATGCATCCCATTGTTGCCAATAGTCGCCACCCGGTTTGTCAATGAGTACAAGTGGTCTAGGTGTCGCTTTTCCCGTTTGGCAGAGCGTGAGGCATTCAAAAAATTCATCTTGAGTCCCAAATCCGCCGGGGAATAAAGCGATCGCATCACTTTCTTTCAAGAAAAATAACTTGCGCGTGAAAAAGTACTTAAAGTTCATGAACTTGTCATTCACATAACCATTGGCAACCTGCTCAAATGGCAAAGAAATATTTAGCCCAAAAGAATGCTCCTTTCCTGCCCCCTGATTGCCCGCTGCCATAATGCCACCACCACCGCCCGTAATCACCATAAAGCCCTTTGCGCTAATGCACTGCGCAAAGTCGATCGCCTGTTGATATTCTGGAGTTGTAGGTAAAGTGCGAGCAGAGCCAAAAATACTCACTTTGCGAGTACTAGCATGGGGGTGAAACAGAGCGATCGCTTTCTGAAAATCTTGCAAAGAGCCTGAAATCAGCTTCCAGTCGAGACGTTCGGTGGGATTTTGACTGAGAAGTGCGATCGCCTCTAAAGACGATTGAATTAAGTCATTATTTTCAAGTTCGGGCAGGCGATCGAGCAGCCGATGCAGATCGGCTTTTAGCTTGGTGAGCTCTTCTGGTTTAGGGGATGTAGTCATAGACTCATTTTAGTGGCTGTCCCTGGCAATTCACGCTAACAGTTCACTCTGATAAAATCAGAATTCAGCAATCCAGTTATCCATCTACTAATTGGCTTCGACTCAGTTTGACAACGCTCACTGACCTTCGCTCAGACAACGTTGAGCTTATCGACATGATATCAAGTAAGTCCCTAACCGCTACCTAAATAGGCTTCTAGAACTTGGGGATTGCAACAAACTTCCTCAGGCGTACCATCTGCGAGATAGCGACCTTCTGCCAACACCCAAACGCGATCGCACAGAGACATAATCACATCCATATTGTGCTCGATGATCAAAAAACTCAAACCCGATTGGTTCCATTGCTGAATGTGACCGCAGATCTCTTCGATCAGAGCAGGATTCACGCCTGCGGCGGGTTCGTCCAATAAAATCAACTTCGGATCGCTCATCAAAGCCCTACCAATCTCTAGCAACTTACGCTGCCCTCCCGAAAGAGAACCTGCGTAGTTGCCTGCCATGTGAATCATGCCAATCGATTCAAGAATATGCCTCGCTTTTTCACGATTTTGACGTTCTTGCTCAGCGATCTTGGTTGCCTGAAACCAAGCATTCCAAAATTTCTCACCGATTTGACCTTGAGCGGCAAGCAACATATTCTCAAGTACGGAAAGACGCGAGAGCACGCGTGGTACTTGAAAAGTCCTGACCATGCCCAACTGCGCGATCGCATGGGGTGGTTTACCCTGAATTGGCACACCCATAAGTTGCACCGTACCGAGATCGGGTTTGAGAAAATTAGACAATAAATTAAAGAATGTCGTCTTACCCGCACCATTGGGACCAATCAGCCCCGTAATGCTCCCTGTCGGCACCTCAATGCGAGCATTTTGGACTGCCTTAATCCCGCCAAAAGCTTTTGACAGGTTTTCTGCCTTTAAAATTGCTACATTATTCATGGGTAAGATTCATAGATTTTTAGATCGGGAAACCAACGACTTCTAGCTCAGGTCTGGAGGAATTCGTATATCCCTATTCATCAGAAATGCCAAGCGATCGTATTCTTTCTTGCAACTCATGCAACTTCGCTTCGGCTTGTTCAGCCCGATTTGCCTGTTGTATAGCAATCTGACGTTCTTGCTCAGCAATCTGACGTTCCTGCTCGGCAATCTGACGTTCCTGCTCGGCAATCTGACGTTCTTGCTCGGCATTCTGGCGTTCTTGCTTAACTTTTTTGATCTCATTTTGGGCAAATTCTTGAAGCGTAGGCACTAAAACACCTTCTAGGGAAAAATAGCGCAATTCTCGTTCATGCACACCTAAAAACAAGCCAAGTACTTCACTCCAAATCCAGCCTTGCGCGTTAGGAGTAATTGGATTATACCGATTCAGATCTAACCGAAAACCAGCAAATTCTAATGTTTCTGGCGAAAAGTAAAAATATTCGGGCGTGTGAAATCTTTCAGAATACAAATCTCGTTTTAACTTGCGATCGACGCTCGCAGTGGAATCAGACAGAAGCTCAATAATCAAATCGGGATATTGCCCATCTTCTTCCCATACAACCCATGAGTTACGAGGCGCTCTAGTCGTATTTTTAACCAAGAAAAAATCTGGTCCGCGAAAGTCCTTATTTTTTAGCTGCTGGCGGCTGAAATAAATGGTTAGATTTGCACCAATAAAAAAGTCGTCTCGTTCTTGCCAAGCCCATTCTAAACAGGTAACAAGTAATAACAACTGCATATAATGCAAAGAACTTTCCATTTCAGGTTCATCACTCAAGAGCTTACTAGCATCGGGCATTTGCATCTCAAGTTCGCGTGCGGTGATTGCTGCCATAGGGTTTCTCCTGATGCACTCAATAGATAATTATGACTCAATACTCTTTTCCGCCAAAATATCTTAATATTTCAGGTTTAAGTAGGAAAATAAGTTTAGCGATCGCGGCAGGTAATTTCGCCAATTCAAATCTTCAGAGCGATCGCTTCACTCTTTGTAAGTGCGATAGCATAGTGTACACCCATCTACCCTAAGGGCAAAATCTGAATGCCAGTCCACGGATCGGTTAGTAAAACATTTAAGAGCAAAAAATGATTTAGGAACGAAAATTAAATAGGTTCAGGGATTTTTCAGCCATTATTTTTGAGGTGTATTCGTTATGGCTTCTATACTTAATTTGACAAAAACAATGGGTAAAGTTTATACAAAACTGACTGTGACCAATCGTGGCGATCAGTTTTTGGCAAAAAGAAACTTAATTCCTGATGAGCAAGTACGATCGATCGACATCGATCAGGTACTAGTTGACACTGGCGCAACAACTTTATGTTTACCGTCAGAAATTATCGAGAAATTAGGCTTAGAGCTACTAAAAGAGGTTGATGTGGCAACAGCAATGGGGCTTGGCAAGGCAAAAATTTATAGAGATGCAACAATTTTTTTGCATGGAAGAGAGGGAACTTTTGAATGTTTAGAGTTACCAAAGGGCGGTGATGCTTTATTGGGTGTAATTCCTTTGGAAATGTTGGGATTGGAACCAGATTTGCAAAATCAAACTTTGAGGGTTTTGCCATCGGAGACTGTTGACACTTATTTGACTATTCTTTAGTGCTGCCGTTTGAGACGATGCTGACCAATTTTCAATCCCTTCGAGGGTAGATGCCCCGCCCCTTGGGGCGTAAGTATCTGATACAAAAAAGGCTGTTTCATACTTCTTATTGATTATTTCAAGAACATCATCTAATAGCTTTGCCTCAGGAATTTTTCATGATTGAACCCGTTTTAAATAACCGTCTGGGGCAACTGTAATCAGCAGTTTATGCTGAATGCTTTTGTCAATTTCAAACTCAGGATGAGTTTTTAAGTATTCCCACACTGCTGTTTTTGGATTATTTCCCACACCCCAAGGGCGATCGCTAAAAATATCAGCTGGGCAATCCTCGATTGCAGTATCTAAGACAATACAGTAACTGCCAAGGGAGGTTAGGGGCGCGTAGGCTTCGAGCTCAGCTAGAACATGATCGTGGGTGTGATTGCTATCTAAGCAAACTAGGATACGCTGAAAGTTTTTCTTGATCGCATATACCTGCTCGATGATTTGAGGATCGATACTAGAACCTTCAATCATCTGAATACGAGAGGACATTGGATGGGCTTCGATCTCTCGACGATTATGAGATCGAATATCAATATCAATTCCGACGACTTTGCGATTTGGCTGAGCAGGATCTAAAACTGTGCCGTTTTGCTGTGCCTCACAGTAATCTAACAGTGCCAGCATTGAGGCACTAAAAATTAGTGACCCACCATGGGCAATACCTGTTTCAATAATGAGATCAGGCTGAACCTTCCAGATCAGCTCCTGCATAGCACAAATATCTTGCGGGTACTGGATGATAGGTCTACCAAGCCAAGCAAAATTATAACTGTAGTTTCCCTCGCCTACGGACATCATCCACTCAAGCGAAAGTTGAAATAATTTTTGGTTGTCGCCAAGGAATGTGACATTTTTTTGAACTTGGGTTTGGAATTGCCTAATCGGATCCAATTTATTCTCCTATTTCTATCTTGATCTGATCAACCCGACCACCGATTTGCGCACCGACATATAGGTTCTCGTAATGCATGGCTGAAAAACCAGCAAGTTTCATCGCATCAGCAGTGCGGTCAATATCATAAGGAACTCGGTACAGAGTAATCTCCTCTTCTTTGAGAATAGCGTACGCCGCGCGACAATCCCCGTCGCGTGGCTGCCCTACTGAACCTGGATTACAAAAGCGTTTTTGACTAAAGCGTACCAAACTCTGTACATGCGTATGCCCAGCAAATAAATTCACAACACCATTCGGGATGATTTGCTCAGATATTGTATAAAGATACTGATCTTGCAGATCGTCAGGTCCTCCATGCAAAAAATAATTTCCCCCCTCGCGATAAGACGGTAAAGACTGACTTAGCCAAGTCTTTTGCTCGGTGGTTATGATAGACATCTGATACTTGATAATACTGGATACAATGCTTGAACGCGGGCAAAACGAGCCATGAACCAAATAGCTATCGTGATTTCCCATAATATTGATTGCGTTATGTGCCATGAGGAGATCAATGCATTCTCCTGTTTGAGCGTGATAACCAGCAACATCGCCAAGAGAGATAAAGCGAGTACATCCTCGCTCCACTGCATCGCTAAGCGCTGCTTGGAGGGCAGACAAATTGCTATGAATATCAGATAGGATCGCAATCATAGGTAACGAAGTCTTCACTATAGCGCCAAGCCATACCGTAGCGGATCTGGGGACTTTCTGGAATTTTGTCAAACAGAAAAAAATCTAGAGACATCTCTGCCTCATTATAGCCAAAAGCTGCTCGCAGCGAGGTACTACTGGAAAAGCGTGGATTTATTTCCAATAGATACGCGCCCTCTCCCTCTTTGCGAAATTGAAAATTAGTTGGTCCAAGTGGCTGGAATAACTTCGTAAGGCTCTGTACAAAAGCCTCTATGACTGGATCGTCAACAACAACTGCTGCCTGAGTGTTGCCAGCAGTAGACAAGCGACGACGAAAAGTAATGGAAGGCAGTGCCTGTCCATTCCCTAAACCAAAGAGACCGACAGTATATTCTTCGTTATCATCGCCAACAATGCGTTGTAACAACCAAGCGTCCTTTACATTATTGCGCCTATACCAATAGTGGAAATCAGTTTCATCACAAAGTCGCACAATCCCACGCGAACCATTTCCCCGTCGAGGTTTCAAAAGTAATGGCGGAGTTCCAAGCTGCGAGACCGCGTCTTGCCAGCTATCTACAATTAACCTCGTTGGGATGCATGGCAGTCCATGTCTTGTAAGCTCTTCACCCAATTGCCACTTGTCAGTTGAAAGTTCAATCAGATTATGATGATTCAGGGCGAGACGAGCACCTGCCTGCTTTAGCAAGTCCCGCTGTCCATTGAGGAAAAACACGTCAAGTTCCAATCCGGGCAAGACAATATCTACACCTTCTTTCTGCAATATCTCATTCCAAAAGTCGAGGTAAGTTGGCTCTAATTCATCACATATTGGCTTCTTGTGGAAGACATCGCATAGTAATGGACCTGGCGATTGATCACTACGATCAATCCCTACGATGCGTAATGGGTAGTGCGATCGCCGAAGGCTCTTGATAATACCCTGACCAATAATGGCACCAACGCCCGTTACAAGAACGGTTATTGTAGAGTTCCGCGCACCTTCGCCGATATTTGCAGATATCATTCAGGCACGACCTCCATCAGCAACCCCACACATAAATCAGGAAACTCAATTCCCACTTTTAGCATGGCATCAAGATTAGCTCGAAAGTCTGGTAAGGTCTTGAGCACCGCAAGTGGAAGAGGCTTGAGGTAGATCCCTTCTTCGTGAGTAATACGATATCTTGCTTTACTCAAAACTTTTCTTAAAGTATTACGGCAGTATTGCCGCTGATGCCCCTGTGCGACATCGTTGGCATTGAGGCTATAAATGTCGTCGATCAAACCAAGCTCCAGACCAAGTCGACGGTTGAGAGACATAGCATTAGGCACAGCCACGTACATCTTCCCTCCCGGCTTGAGGAATGCTCGATAGCGTATAAGCAGCAAGTCTGGATCATCGACATGTTCTAGAATAAAACCCATCACAATCACATCAAATTGCTCCTTCGGGTTAAATGTCTCGAAATAGTCAAAGACAAGCTCCCCAGTGAAATCTGGGTGTGCATGTCTAAACTGTTCGATCACAGTCGAGGCACCTTCAACAATCACATGCCTTGAGCAGGATCTAGCAAAAAGTTTAGCGGTAAACCCATGTCCCAATCCTAACTCCAGAAGTGATGCCACCTGCCCACTACGCGCCATAACCCGTTCGGGATACCAATGCAGTATCAGATCGTTCTCAAGTTCAGTCGCCGCATTAGGACGATATTCTGATGCCACTGCGTTCAAGTCTTTCATAATATTTCCTCCTTATTTAGCTGGTCGGCAATGAATTCCCGCCACGACACTGGCATGCCAGCAATCCATGATGCTCCTTCCTTACCACAGTTTGCTACTAAGTCGAGCGCCGTTACGTACGGAGTGAACTTTCCGTGCTCCTGCGGATAGCAGTGCAAACTATAGTCAATGTAGGCTACATCAATCCCTTGAGCCTCAAAACGTTCGTGTTCTAGATAGTGTCGAGCACCATGTCCTGTCAGATACATTTCGGCATTAAAATGTAAACATAAATCTATCACACGCTGCGAGCTGTGTCCTTGAATGTGGAGCATCGACGAATCTTGGAATGAGGTATTGTCTGCAAGACCGAAATAGTCAACCAAAGTAAGGATAGATGCCTTAGATAAATCAGCTAAACATTTAAAATCATTTGCGAAAACCCTATCGACGAGCATTAGCATATCGTCCAGATATGGTGTATTGGCATAGGCTTGACTCAGCAACTCGCGATGCTTATGCCGCCAGTTACTACGGTTATCGATCTGAACTTCGTTGATCAGTTGTCCAAGATGACGATCGCGCAAAGGTACAGTCAACCAACGCATACCATCAGCAGTCTTGACTTGAACGCGATTGGAAAAAGATCCACGAGAAAACTGCACATCATCGTAAAAGATAAATATGTTGCTGAGTCGAATCTGTTCCAACAAACCCACCCATGGAAAGTACATGGGTTGCGAGACGACGCATACTCTTTTATTGGTTGTTAAATATCCGAAATCCATGTTCAATTAATTACAAATATCCCACTTACATACTTATCTATTAATACAAGGATTTTTTAGAGAAAGAGATATTCGTGATTGCATTTTTTCCAGTCATCTATATTGCTTATAGCTGCTTGGGCAATTTTAGGATTTAAACCAATATAAAGTTTAGTGATTTTTAATGGTAGATCGCTAGGATGTAATATCGGTTTTCCAAGCATTGTCTTCCCTTTTAAAAGTGGATTTTGATCTACAAAGCATTTGATATTGTCAAGGTCTCTAATACAAGTCGCAATGAAATTTCCATACACACCTGCCCCATAAATTGCAGCTTCTTGATTGACAGTTTTTTGTTCAAAATCGGCAATCTTTAATTGAAGATTTTCCCAATAATTAGCTATGTCAAGACATGCCTGATTGGTATTGGCTAAATCTACTTGAGGAATTTCGTAGGGAATGGAGTTATAATCAGTATTTTTACCAATAACAATAAATGCCGCGAAATGAGATCGGGAGTCCACTTCAATAGTCTGGAAACCTGCCTTGGCAAACATATAACGCAGAGAAACTTCACTGTAATGATGCACATGATCGGCAACAATAAAATCTCCAGTGTTCTCGAAAACATTGGGGACAATACAGTAAAAGATCCCATCTGGCTTTAAGAGACTCTTAATAGTAAGAAGTTCTTTGATTGGGTCTGGCGTATGCTCAAATGCAAAGAAAGAGGTGATTACATCAAAGATGCCATTCCATTCTTCTTTAGGATGATAGGAAGCGTACCGATCTGATGGCAAAAACTTTTCCCACAGATGTACATACATTTGGCTAACATCAAACAAATAAGGAATTACATTCAGGTTCAAAGTGCTCAATCGCTTCATCACAGTGCCCTTAGCGCAACCATAATCTAGAACGTTCATGCCAGATTCAAATTTAATCTTGGATACTAAAGTATCCACTTGATGTTGTTGTCTAAAAATCTTTTCGCCATCTACTACTTTATACAAAACATCATCTTCTTCACTTTGATTAAAAAATTCATACTGCTTGTCATAATAAGTCTCAATATTTTCTATTTCATTCGTCTGTAAGTGTCCGATATCAGTATTAAGATAAACAACTGTTGCCCCATTATATATTTGGCTTAGCGAGGTAATCGAGCGATCACTTTGTGATTTGTAAATAGGTGTTTGCAGAGTTCTTTTAGTTAACGCGCACTTGATCATATAAAACCTTCTAGCTTTGGGATGGTTAGTTGTCTATAACTAATTCTGGGTGAATATCTTTAAGTTGCTTGCCATTCGCAACACAGCCACTCCAATTAATGTGAAGTCCACTTGGGTGATTAAAGTTAAAATATCGAACCTGCATACTCCAACGGGATCTATTACCCATGTTAGTACCTGATGAGTGTAAAGTGAGGAAGTCCATTAAAACTAAATCTCCGGGTTCAGAAAGTGGTGCAACAAATCCATACTGCTCGATTAAAGCCGCTTCATTTTCTATTCGCATCGCAAACGCACCAGTTTTTTCGGGATTTTCTGGATCTCGTAAGTAAGATCGACGCAAACCACCTTGATGGGATTTAGGACAAATTTGCACTGGTCCCAAATCAGGAGTTATAGATACCAATGGACTCCAAAACACAATACCGTCAATACTTCGCAATTGGTCGCGATATTCGTAATGCAACAAAGCACGATACACATCCTCATGAGGGTTGTCTATGCGGATGCCATAACCTGCTGCTGCAATCGCAGGCATATCAGTGTTACGTAACTGAGAAAACAATTGCTCGTTTTTCTCTAAACTCACAAATCTCATAAAAGCGGGTATCTGTTTTACTGCGTCATATACTTCTCCACCATATTTACGATTTGTAGCGATGAGTTCCTGATAACCATAGTCAAAAGTTTCAGGCGAGAAGTTTTTTCGATCTAGGCTAATATTGTACTTTTCAAAAAGAATTCCAAGAATCTTCCATATTCCATATTGGATAGGCTCTATCTCTTGGTGACGATCGTAGAAACCCTTGATTACTAGATATCCACAATTAGTAAAGTCTTTAATTTGAGCTTCTGTAAGTAAATCGGGTATCATTTGGGTTAAGACACTCTACATTAATTTAAAATTTAAAAGGCAGTTTAAAACAGTTAATAATTCTTGGGAAGTTAAGTCATGATAGCTAGGAAGATTTATAGCACGATTTGGAATATCCCAAGCATTCCGATTACCTGGTCTGTCAACAAACATCGGTAGACTAGATAGGGGATGAAAAAAGACGCGTGCATCAATGTTCTCGGTATGTAAAGCCTTTTGTAAGTGTTCGCGGGTAATGCCTGTTTCCTTATCAAAGACAATCGTGGGCATCCACGCACCGTTCGCTGTTCCTGCTGGTTCAGGGTTCATCGATATACCAGACAAACATTCTAAGTTCTCACGATAATACTTGAGGATTTCTCGCTTTCGATGGATTAACTCATCAATTCGTTCCATTTGAGCGCACCCGATCGCGGCTTGAATATTAGACATTTTATATTTAAAACCAACCATATCTGCCCAGAACTGCTTGGTTTGTCCTCTAGCACGTCCGTGATTAGAAAGCGTGAGTACAGTTTCATAGAGGTCAGCATCATTCGTGACAAACATGCCTCCCTCGCCGGTGGTGAGTGTCTTTGTACCGTGGAAAGAAAAGCTGCCAAACTTACCCATGCTACCTGCGCGTTTCCCGTGATATACAGAGCCGATCGCCTCAGCCGCATCTTCAATTACAGGAATACCATGCTTCTGACCCATGGCAAGTAGCCGATCCATATCGCATAAATTGCCATATAGATGAACCGCAATAATTGCCTTAGTTCGTGGCGTAATCGCAGCTTCAGCTAGATCGGGGTCAATACACCAGCTATCGGACAGTATATCGACAAATATAGGCTTTGCTCCCAAATGCACAATAGGGGCAACCGTAGCAATCCAATTGGTGTCAGCCATAATCACCTCATCGCCATCACCAATGCCCAAAGCTGCCATGCCCATATGTAAAGCACCCGTACAACTTGAAGTTGCGATCGCGTATTTCACGCCGAGATGTGCTTTAAATGCCTCTTCAAAGCGACTGATATATTCATAGCAGCGATCGCCCCAGCCATTCCGGGCAGCATCTGTTGCATACTCGACTTCTAGTTCGGTAATTGAGGGCTTCGTGTAATAAATGCGGGGTTTTGTCATGGGTGGATAAACATTAAATCAAGCATAATTTATTAGCAGGGAAGCCACTTTTCATCCAACACCTGTTCCAAATTAGCGATCGGTGTTATGGGAAAAATATCTAGGGGAATCTGCGATCTTGTTGAAGCGATTTCCCGACCATCTCGATAACATTCTTCAAATACCTCTAAGAGATAAGGTTTAAGACTGGGACTTGCTTTTAATTCTTTTTTGGTAATTGCTCAACTTAGAGGAAATAATGCTTCGAGGGGGTTCAAAGCCAC
>NZ_JAZBJZ010000125.1:0-15619 GCF_036349135.1 Tumidithrix elongata BACA0141 | reverse complement strand
AACTCAACGCTGATGCCTTTTCTAATGCTCTCAATCTTTTGTCCTGTACTTAGGCCATGCTGAATGATTCAACCTGTTGCACCTCATAGAACTGAATCAAATCTTTGCGCGGATCGACTTCGCTGACCTTGACATTGAAACTTTCACCGACATTTGTGGTGCGATTGATACGCATGGGGAGCTTTAAGCCCAAATCTTCGAGAAGTACCAGTCCGAGCTTATCCTGTTCGCGCAACCAGTCCAAAAGGATTGCTCGCCAAGCGGTTTCACGATTGCGTCGCAAAAACTCCAAACTCCAATAGCGCACGGTTTGACGTTCCAATTGATTGGCTTCATATACCGCAGGCTCAATCACAGATAGGGAATCCGATAGCGTCGCCTCTGTAAAGGGTAAAGGCGCATCATTCAGAAAAGCTTTGATCTGCCAATGGGTGAGGAGATCGGTGTAACGGCGAATTGGAGAGGTGGCTTGGGTGTAGGCTTCCAGTCCCAGCCCAGCATGACGTGCTGCATAGATTCCCATTTCCCCCTTTGCCATGCAGCGACAGACGGCAAACTCACGCACGGGGCCAGATGGCAACTGCATCAAGATTTCTTCCGAGGGTAATTCTGGTGCTTCTTGATAGCGATAGGGAATCGGAATCCCATTCTTTTGGGCAAAATTAGCGGCAACTTCTCCAGCCAAGATCATCATCTCTGCCACCATTTGCCGTGAAAAGGGCTCATCCATCAATTCTAGGGTCATTTGCTCTGTATCGTTGGGATTGACCTTAATGATGGTTTCAGGCAGATCGATATTCACGGCACCTTGGTAGAGCCGCCAGTTGGTTCGGAGTTTGGCATACTGGGCGATCGCATTGAGATCTTCCTCTATACTCATATCCAGCATATCCATCACATCTTCATAGGTGAGGCGATAGTTGGGTTTAATCAGACTGGGATGAATCTCTGCGTGAATGACTTCGCCGCGATCGCTGAGGTCAACCCCAAAGGACAAGGCATGACAAACCTGTGACTGAATCAAACTCATCGGCCCCGTTGCCAGCTCGTGGGGAAACATGGGAATCATGCCCGTGGGCAGATAAACACTGGTTCCTCTTTTGCGGGCTTCGCGATCGAGCAGGCTCTGGGGTTCGATCCAACGTGTAGGATCGGCAATGTGGATCCATAGCCGCTTTTGACCATTGTGTAGGGTCTCAATACTCAAACCGTCATCAATCTCAGTCGTGCTCTCATCATCGATCGTGTAAACATGCAAATGCGTCAAATCGATCCGCTTCGCTAAAGAGCTATCTGGAATCGGATTTTCTAGGCATTGTTTGACAGCATTGAGAACTTCGGCTGAGAAGGTGGTGGGTACTTGGCTGCGCAACAGGGCTAGGTTTTCATGGCGGTTCCAAATCCCTAAATCAACCAATAGCTGAAACGCTGATATTTCAGATTTCGTCCGCTTGACTGAAACCAAAATTTCTTGGGCAGCGGATTTATCTGAGGCCTCTTCACCGTAGAGGGCATATCGCTCTAGACTCTCCAAGCGATGCCGTTCCTGTTTCGTCCATTCTGGTTCCGTTGGCGCATCTTCGGGAAGATCGATCGGCTTGCCTGCGATCTTGTTTTGCATCTTGCAGATAAAGGCTTCGGCTTCGCGCTGGCGTTGCTGAGCTGCTTCGGCTTGATGTTTTAACTCGGCAACTTGGGTGGCGGGTCGAGGCTCGTAGCGATCGCCTTTTTGCTTAAAGTAAAGCTTGTCATTGCTCAAGAGCCAATAGGAAGCATAGGAGGTGGCAGCAGATACTTTAGAAAACAGGAGATTGGCTAGATCGTCAGGGGTGACAGATTTGTTGTCATCGATCAAAATCTCCCAGGCAACTTCAAGACTAGAGGGATCTAAATATTGCTGAACCTGTTGAAAGAAAACAGGGATCTGCCGTGCCGTGAACATCTGCGGATCGGAGTCAGCCGTACTTTTGATCACAAAGTCAATTTCGCGAGGATGCACCGTGTGGGTCGTGCCATTCTCGTCAATCACCTGTAGGTGTTTTTTGCCCTCAGGTCGATCTACAACTGCCAAGCGGCGATCGCCATGCAAACGAAATTCAACCAGTGTGCCCTTTTCCAAAATCGCCCCTTGCCCTTTAGAAAGCTTTAAAAACGCTCTTTCTGAAACCTTACCCTTGCATTTTACTGGATAAATGCCAAGCCAAGCTTTTGTGTATGCTTAAAGTTCACCATCCGCTGTTGTGAGGATGTTGTAAAGCTCTGGGCGGCGATCGCGGAAAAAGCCAAATGAAGCACGATTGCGGCGAATCGTCTCAAGGTCAAATTGGGCAAGCAATATGCCCTCCTCTGTGGCATTCAGTTCGGCAACTTTATCGCCGCGATGATTGGCAATAAATGAGTGACCGTAAAAAATTTGGCTCCCTTCTTTGCCAACCCGATTTGCCGCTGCAACGGGAATCACGTTACTAACCGCATGACCGATCATGGCGCGTTGCCAAGGATCTTTGGTATTCAGGTCGGGTTCTTCAGGCTCAGAACCGATCGCGGTTGGGTACAGCAACACATCTGCCCCCATCAATGCCATGGCTCTGGCACATTCGGGAAACCACTGATCCCAACAAATGCCCACCCCAATCTTGCCAAAAGCGGTCTGCCAGACTTTAAAACCCGTATTTCCGGGGCGAAAGTAAAATTTTTCCTCATAGCCAGGACCATCGGGAATGTGGCTCTTTCGATAAATGCCCAGTACCTCCCCATTGGCATCGATCGTGGCAAGGCTATTGTAGTAGGCTTGCCCCGCACGCTCAAAAAAAGAGATCGGGATCACAACCTTAAGTTTCTGGGCTAAAGATTGAAAGTGTTTTACTGTCGGGTGATCGGCAACGGGATGAGCCCAGTCAAAAAAGCGATCGCGTTCTTCACGGCAAAAATACGCACCTTCAAACAGCTCTGGGGGCAAAATCACCTGTGCACCTCGATCGGAGGCTTTTAAGACAAAATCGGTAATCTTGGCTATGTTGGTGGCGGCATCGGTCGTGGCATCAACATCCAGAGCCGCTTGAATCACGGCGATCGTCAAGGATTGAGATTTTGACATCAAGATTTACCCAATTCAATCTGTTCTAAAATATCAGCTATGAAAACTATCTTACTTTGGCTCATTCGTTTTTACCGTTTTTGTATCTCTCCTTTGACGCCTCCTAGTTGTCGATTTCAGCCCACCTGCTCTCAGTATGCACTGACGGCGATCGAGCGCTTTGGAGCATGGAAAGGTAGTGGGATGGCGGTGAAACGAATTTGTCGCTGCCATCCTTGGCATCCAGGGGGCTATGACCCCGTACCAGAGGTATCTTGCCAACAGCCCCACCAGCATTAACTTAAGCTTCTATCTAAAATTTAACTTCTTAAATCTTTAATATCAATGTGGGTGGGGTGTATGGATCTTTTCTCTCGTTTATGGCAGTTTAAAGGGTCGAAGTGGTGGACTCGGTTTGAATTAACAAACGCTCCGTTGCCAGATCCCCAATTGCAATTAGCTTGGCAAAGTTTGCAATGGGGAATTGTATTTGTTTCATGGAATATTGTGTTTGCGATTGTACCGTTGCTGATGGTGATAGGCATCACTTGGTATCATCGATTTCAGCAAATTGTTCGGACGAGAATTACTCAAGGTTTTGGCCTCTTCATTCTTTGCTTGTTGATTGTCTCCATATTTGCCCTTAATCCGCTTGAATCCTGCTTGGGCATATTTAATTTCATTCCTTTCATTATGATGTTTGCAGGAACGGCAGTTTTGATTCAGAAACCAGAGCAACTGCGGCGTTTAGCATGGTTACTGGTGATTGGGGCAATTCCCGCGATCGCCATTGGGTTGGGGCAATTTTATCTAGGTTGGTCAACCTATACCAATTTCGATTTGTCCCGATTAGTTGTGGAAGGTTCTGATACCCCCGATCGGATGACGGCAACCTTTAAGCATGCTAACCTATTTGCGAACTATTTGGCGATTGTGTTTGCGATCGCGGGTGGGCTTTGGCTAGATACGCATCAGCGCTATAGATCGCTACTTAAGCCCAAGAGTTCCCAAGCCATAGATCGAAGCTGTAGTCAACATGTCGATCGCATCCTAAAAATCCGTTCTAGTTTTTTGTGGGGCATTCTTATACTCACCACGAGTTGTCTCTTTTTGTCGAATTCTCGTAATGGTTGGATTGCTGCGATCGCTTCGGCATTAGCCTTTGCGAGTTATCTGGGAAAACGAGGGATTGTGGCGATCGTCACAGGTCTTACAGCAACGTTTGTCTGGGCAGCATTTGGTCCCAATCCCATCCAAACATGGCTACGGTGGATTGTTCCTAGAGCGATTTGGGCAAGACTAAATGGAGAGATGTTTCCGAACCAAGTGGAAGCTGAAATGCGAACGACGATCTGGCAAGTGGCAATTAATCTAACCCAGCAAAGACCTTGGACGGGGTGGGGGCTACAAAGCTTTGGCAAACTCTACGAAGCCCAGACCCATCTGTGGCTGGGGCATCCCCATAACCTCGTACTGATGTTAACTGCTTCCGTCGGAATTCCGATCGCACTTTTTTTCTTAGGACTCGTGGGTTGGGTCTTGGCACAGGGCGTTTTATGTCTTAGCGGCAGGATGCATCCCGAAGGGAATCGTTCTAACAACGAGTCATCCCCTAAATCGCTGCGATTGACTGCGCCCGATCGCCTGATCCTATTCACTTACTTGACCGCTTTTGGTTGCTGTATGATTTTTCAAACGACTGATGTCACCATATTCGATCCGCGCATCAATTTTTTGGGATGGTTCCTCTTAGCTGCCATTTTAGGGGTTGTGCGTGGAACTCGTAAAGAAGCCCTGCAAACTCCTGAAAGTAATCGTAGGTCTGAACTCGAACTCACTGAAAACTTAGATCATGAATAGTCCACACCAATCCTCTCAACCAGATTCAGAATTACCCAATCTCTCTAGTCACCCGCAACTCAATTTGCTAAGCATGTTTCGGATGGGCTTATTTCAAATGGGCCTGGGCATTATGTCTTTGTTGATTGCAGGGTTACTGAATCGCCTGATGATTAACGAACTCGTCATCCCTGCCACGCTTGCCGCTGGGTTTATTGCCATACCTCTGTTTGTTTCTCCCGCTAGAGTATGGTTCGGGCAAACATCTGACGCCAAAACAATTTTTGGGATGCATCGCACGGGCTACGTCTGGATCGGTGCAGTGATGTTTGCGATCGTTGGCTTTTTTACCACCCAAGTTATGTGGCAATTAGGACGTAGTGTGTATGAAGTTGGCTGGACTGGAAGCACCTACGGATGGGCAATCCTTTTGAGTGGAATGTTTGCCCTTTACGGAATTTCTATCAGCTTAAGCTCTACTCCCTTTGCAGCACTGCTTGTTGATATTTCTGACGAAGAAGAACGCTCAAAACTAGTCAGCATTGTCTGGTCAATGCTGATGGTTGGCATTGTGATTGGGGCAATTGTGGTTTCGCGGTTATTACCCTGTACGGGTACGCCCCCCAGCAATGTTTCCATTTATGCTCAGGGCGATCGCTTGACGCAATTGCAATCAGCGATCGACTTGGTTTTTTTAGCCGTTCCTGCGGCGGTCGTTGGTTTAACAGTTTTTGCTACCTATGGCATTGAAAAAAAATATTCGCGCTATAAATTTCGCGTAGCCCAAAATGAGATCCTCAACGGCAGTGCAGCTAGTGAAGACAAACTCACCTTGGGGCGTGCTTTGCAGGTACTAACAGCCAGTAAACAAACAGGGCTATTTTTCTCGTTTTTACTAATGATGACCATCGGTATTTTTATGCAAGATGCCATCATGGAACCATTTGGTGGTGCCGTGTTTGGTATGAGCATTTGTGCAACCACACAACTGAATGCTGCTTTTGGCATGGGAACGCTGATGGGTTTAAGTGCTTCCGGTTTTTGGGTGATTCCACGCATTGGCAAACAAGCCTCGGCGCGACTGGGCTGTTATCTGGTGGCAGCAAGTTGTTTGCTGCTTTTGATATCAGGCTTTTTGCAAAAAACTTGGGCACTGCAAGCAGCTCTAGCACTTTTTGGTTTTGCGTCTGGGATTACAACCTCTGGGGCACTAAGTCTCATGCTCGATCTCACTGCTGCCGAGACCGCAGGGACATTTGTGGGGGCATGGGGGTTATCCCAGGCGATCGCGAGAGGATTGGCTACGCTATCAGGCGGTATCGTGCTAGATATTGGCAAGAAAATATTTGACACACCCATGTTTGCCTATAGTTTTGTGTTTATTTGCGAGGGGTTAGTCATGATCTTTGCAGTTGTCTTACTCACTCGGGTAAATGTTCAAGAATTTCGTACCGATGCGAAACGTGCGATCGCCAATGTATTAGCCAACGAGTTAGACTAGGCTTCGACTCCGCAAATATTTCTGAGCAAATCTCTTTGCCGCTCTTCATGCGAATCTTCGTGCTAAGGGGTGATGTTTTTTTGCCTAACTTGTATTAAATTAGGCTGTGGTGTTGGGCGCAAACATAATTATATCGAATCCAAAAGATCTGCGATATTTTCATGCATTCGCGAAAAACTTTTGTCTGAATTATCCTCCTGTCTATGTGAATGCTTAGCCTGTTTAGGCTACTGATTAGGATGTAGTGATAGATAGAGGATTACTCAAAAAATAGTCAAAAATTACAACGTGATGCAAATTCCTCTACTTGGTAAAAAAGAACCCGATCGAAATCCGATAGAATCAGCTCAAGCAGAACCCGATCAAAAGCAGCCTAAGCAAACAGAACCCAAGAAAGGGCTGCGACCTTGGCTGATAGGCTTAACGCTCGTAGGTGTATTGGGAGTTGGCTTTACGGCTTTTCGCATGCTCAATCGTGGGGATACAACAGCAGACATCACAAACGCAACGGAAACTGTAATTTCCACAGAGTTAAGTATCAAAATCAAAGCGAGTGGATCGGTTGTGCCGATTCAAAGTGTGAATGTCAGCCCCAAGCAGGCAGGGAAACTCACAGTACTTTTGGTGGAGCAAGGCGATCGCGTGCGTAAAGGACAAATCATCGCCCGCATGGATGATAGCAACATTGAACCCCTAGTCCAGCAAGCCAGAGCCAATGTTGCCTCTGCCGAAGCAACCTTAGCAAAATTAAGAAATGGAAGTCGTTCTGAAGAGGTAGCCTCGATCCGCGCCCGTATGGAATCAGCAAGGGCAAGTGCGAATCTGGCAAATGTCCGTGTGAATCGCTACCGAGACTTACAGGCACAGGGGGCAATTACCCAAGATCGCTTTGACGAGGTGGTTACAAGCGAACGTACAGCTCTGGCAAACCTACAAGATCTACAACGTCAACTAGAATTAGCCCAAAACGGCAGTCGGGTGGAAGATATCGCCCAAGCAGAGGCAGCGTTAGAAGGTCAAATCGCATCTCTCAGAAATCTAGAAGTACAACAGCAAGATACGGTGATTGTGGCACCCTTTGATGGCATTATTACGCAGAAATTCTCTAATGTTGGGGCTTTTGTCACACCAACCACGGCAGCTTCGGCGAGTAACTCGGCAACTTCTACCTCGATTGTCACGCTCGCCAATGGTTTAGAAATTTTAGCGAAAGTGCCTGAGGTCGATATCGCTCAAATCAAGGTTGGACAGCAAGTGGAGATTACAGCGGATGCTTTCCCCGATCGCGTTTATAAAGGTCGGGTACGCTTGATCTCTCCTGAAGCTGTAATCGAGCAAAATGTGACTTCGTTTCAAGTGCGCATCCTTTTAGAGACTGGAGAAGACCAGTTGCGATCGGGCATGAATACTGACCTTAGATTTATCGGACAAAAGATCGATAATGCTCTTGTCGTGCCAACCGTGGCGATCGTTACCGAAGATGGCAAGATCGGCGTTCTCATTCCCGATGAAAACAAGAAAGCGAAATTCCAACCTGTAACGATTGGTACGACGGTAGAGAATCAAACCCAAATTCTGAAAGGGGTTAAGGCAGGCGATCGCGTGTTTATTAAACTCCCTGACAACGCCAAACCTAAACCCAAGTAGTAACTACCAAACCTTCCAGTCGTCCCAACTCAAGTTAAAGACAGAAGTGTCAGGAAAAGCAGTGGGGTTGCCATTTTTCTCCAAGCGATCGCGTAGTTCCATCAGTTCGGGTTTGACTCTAGGCATATCTTCAACCAGTTGAAAAGGTGGAATTCCCTTTTCCAGCGCAAAGGAAACGGTTGTCCCCGCAGCCGCACCCACTGACCATTCAAAGGAATGGACGCGGTAGGCAGCAGCAGCAATATTGCTTACGGCAATGCTTTTACTTGCCACGATCAAATTATCAATCTTTTGTGGAATCATCGCCCGCAACGGAATCTGAGCGGGGAAAGCCATGCCATGGGCTTGGCGCACACCTGCTCTCTCTGTATTTCCTTTTGCCTCAGGTGGAGACAGAGTCATACAGGGATGGAAGTCGATCGCATACTGAGAAATTCCCACCGCATCAGGATAAATACTCGAACGGGTGCGGCGTGAAATTTGCTCGATCGATGCACCTCGAACTGCCACAACGGATTCTAAACCTGCAAGCGCAACCCACATGTCGCGATACATCTTGGGCGTAAGGTTCTGGCGATAATAATCTTCGCGATAGTCGTGGCGAGAGATATCCAATTCGCTCACCGTAAAGCCATCTGCATAGCCAAAAGATGGACGACCGACAATCCTTCTACCTTCGCGGATATAAGGGTACTTCGACAAGCCATGCATCGTTCCCATTGGGGAATTTAGCCCCGTTAATAGGAGGTGGTTGGGGTATGGCTTTTTGACCCCATCGCCCAAATGGGAGTCGGTCGTGCCTGCCACCAACCAATAATAGAACCCTAAGGCAATTTCCTCACCTTTGCGGAGGGTTTCTGTACGCAATCCTCCCATCCAACTACCAGGGACGAGTTGACCTAGTTGCTGTAACTGCTCGCGGCTATAGATCAGATTATCCTCGGACGTGCCAGGTCGATAGTCATTCCCCCACACCCAATTTTGCATAGAGATATCCTGTGGGGCTGGGGCTCCCACCCGAAACACCGTAGCTTTCGGACGACTCTCGGCATTGGGAGCCCAGATGCGGCGATAGGTAAACACCGAGTCAAAATCAAACTTGTTTGGTTTAGGGTCGTAGCTATAGTAAGACAAATACCGATCGTAAAAACTAGGCTTGGTTTGGGGCTGAGGTTGTTCGGTTTGCTGTAAGGCAAAGGTGTAGGTAAAACCCTGCGTGCAGAACGGATCGCCTGCGGCTGAAGGAGAAGAGGGATTGAGATGGGAAAGCGGATCGATGCCTAGACGATAGGGAACATCGGCAAGCGCAATAATTTCGCCCGTTTCGGTGGCTTCCACTACATACCATTTAGGCGTAGAGGAGGATTTGGTCTCAGTGGAAGGCTTAGCCGTGAAATGGAGAATCGTCTTGGTCAAACGAGGTGAATTTTCATAGCGATAGGCATCCTCAACGATCGCAGAGAGAGGCTCAGTATTGAGCGGTGGAGTATTGGGGGCTGCACGATGTTGGATTGCGATCGCACCGTCAATAATTTTGCCATCCGAACTAACTTCTAGTTCCTTGATGGTTGTGTTGGGAAACCACTTGAGCTGCCCGCCCCCTTTCTTGGCTGCACCATCGAGAATCTCAAATAGTAACTTATTGGCATCCGATGGAATGAAGCAAGAGGCACTCACCCAACAGTCACCCGGATTGATCTTGCCATAGTAATTTAACAGGCTGTCCCGCAGTTCTTTATAGCCCCGCGCGTAGAATAGGAGCGATCGCTGTTTTTTAGACTCATCCAATGCCGAAGTTCCCTGAGAAGTAAGCTGTCCGCCAATCCAATCGGTAATATCGGTAATGCAAACCGTGCGTCCTGCTAGCAAAGCTTCGTAGGCTGTTGCCGTACCCGCTAAACCACCCCCCACAATCAGAATTTCACACTCAACGTTTTGGTCAGGCGTGCGTGGAGGCGCAGCAAGGGCAGATGTACCTGTGGCGATCGCTAAGGCAAGACCGAGGGGAATGGATGCGATCGCTTGCCAAGGCTTTAGCCTATTTAAGGAAATCAGCTTACGAATCTGCTTGCTAAAGGGTGACATTTGTTTTCTCAGAGACTTTTTGAGGGTTAAACGAAAACAATATAGCAATTTTTGCGTGTCTTGGTATGCCTGAGCCGTGGTTCAGCTTCGCCGTACATCCCCTGAGAATCGTAAAGTCATGCGAGATTGTTGAGACTAGTGGTGACAGAGGGATGGTCTGCTCCTAGTTGACGTTCCAAGATTTGGAGCGATCGCAAAAAACAAAAAACTAAACAGAAATCGCTAGTAATAAATCTCTACGACTACTTCCTAGAGCAAATCCACACCGAAACATCAAATCCATCGATACCGAAGGATCGCCAGCTTCAATTTTGGCAACTCTTGATTGACTTGTTCCAATTTGCTTACCTAGAGCTTTTTGAGTCAAATTCTTTTCAAGTCTTAGCTGTTTGATTCTCTTACTGAGTGCAAGTCTTAGTTCAATGAGTTCAGACTCTTCAGGCGTAAGCCCAAACAATTCAGCCACTGTGCCAGAATGCCAACCTGCTGCTTCTAATCTTTTAAGTGCTTCAGAATCCATAAATATTAGCCTCTTAATAATTTCTCATAAGCTTTTAATCTGTTCTTAGCAAGATCTATTTCTTTTTTAGGAGTTGCCTTTGTTTTTTTCGGGAAGATATTTAAAACAAGGATAGCGTCATCGTCAATCCGACAAATAATTCGCCATGTTTTATCACCATCGGGTATTCTCAACTCACAACATCGATCGCCTATACTCGGCATGAGCCGTAAATCTGGCATTGACAATGTTTCACGCTGTTGCAGCTTACGGATAAAATATCCAGCCGTTAGCCTTGCGTTCTCAGAGAATGGCGGGGTCTTGATTTCAGTATGTAGCCAGAATACAAGCTTATCTTTCAACTCCATTTTATTAATTATATGTCATATCTGATATTTTCAGCTTTGGTTTTCTAGTTAAAATAAACTGCTTTCCCTTGCTCTAAGGAAGTCTAGATTTAGAGTGCGATGCCCACTTCTTAAGGCACTGGGCATAGTTTGCTCTAACAGTCATCGTACTTGGATGAGCCACACCCAAAACTTGCTCGCAAATCTGTAAGGCTCTTTGGTACAGAGATTCGGCCTCGGCGTACTTCCCTTGCAAATCGTAAAGCCCTGCGAAATTGTTGAGACTTGTGGCGACATCGGGATGGTCTGCTCCTAGGACGCGTTCACAAATTTCGAGTGATCGCAGATAGTGAGGTTCAGCTTCGACGTACTTCCCTCGCAGTTGGTAAAGCCCTGCAAGATTGTTGAGATTTGTAGCAACATTGGGATGGTCTGCTCCTAGGAAGCGTTCCCAGATTTCAAGCGATCGCAGATGGAGCGGTTCGGCATCGGCGTACTTTCCTTGGGATTTGTATAGTTCGGCAAGATTGTTTAGACTAGTGGCGACGTCGGAATGGTCTGCTCCTAGTTGTCGTTCTCTGATTTCGAGAGATCGCAAATAGAGCAGTTCGGCATCGGCGTACTTCCCTTGAGATTTGTAATGTGCTGCCAGATTGTTGAGGATTGTGGCGACCAATGGATGGTCATCTCCTAGTTGTCGTTCCCAGATTTCGAGAGATCGCAGAAAGAGCGATTCGGCTTTAGCGTACTTCCCTTGCGAATCGAAAAGTTGTGCGAGATTGTTGAGAATTGTGGCGACTTCGGGATGGTTTGTGCCTAGGGCGCGTTCACAAATTTCGAGCGATCGCAGATAATGCGGTTCAGCTTCGACGTACTTCCCTTGCGAATAATAGAGTTGTGCGAGATTGTTGAGGCTGGTGGAGACCAAGAGATGGTCTGCTCCTAGTTGTCGTTCCCATATTTCAAGCGATCGCAGATAGAGTGGTTCGGCTGTACTGTACAGTCCTTGCGATTTGTATAGTTCGGCAAGGTTGTTGAGACTAGTTGCGACATCGGGATGGTCTGTTCCTAAAATCTCACTAACCGAAGTTAAGCGTCTTTGCCAAGGATCTTCCGCAAGTCGATAAAGTCCTTGACCTTGATAAAATCTCGCAATACTAGTAAATGCCCATCCTAAATCTTCTTCTGGATTAGGAATATCACCCAGCATCTCGCGGCTGACCATTTCTAGATGGGGAATTACGGTTGTTGCTTCGGCAATGTCTTTTAAGGTTGGAGTTTGAGGTATTTGTTTGGCAATTGTGAGCAAAGCGCCAACAACTTGTTGCCTGAGTCTTGACCATTCGGGATGTTGTTGCAATTGAAATTGAAAATATTCTCGCAAAAGTTGATGCAGTTGATACATCCCTTGCCCTTCTCGCTCAAGCAAATGCAAATTTAGCAACTCATCATCACGATAATTTTCTAACTCCTCTGCATCTACTTCTGACATTGCAGACTCCACCCACTGCCATGCCACGGGTGCAAGTGCAAACAACGACAACACAGCCGCAACCTGCTGCGCTCCTTCTGAAAGTTCTTGCCAACTGAGATCGAAAGCAGCAATCACATTTAACTTGGCAGTCATTTCCTGCAACCCGCGACGTTGGAGATCCGTGAGGGCATCTTGCAATAACTTCTTCTCCTTCAACCGCTTCAGCATTTCCACAATGGATAGATCGCGTTTGCGAGCCAAGTAGCGCCCCACCAATTCGATCGCTAAAGGCAACCTTCCCAACCATTCACAAAGATCCGTAATTTCTGAGCTTGTCCTGCGAGGGTCATCCGTAGGTAAAAATGATCGTAGTAACGCCTCAGCCGCCGATATTTCTAAAACATCTAAGCGATATTGCTGCTGCGTTCCACCCAACTCTAGCCGCGTCGTTGCCAATACTGTGAAAGCTCCTCCCATCGGTGGCAAATATGGCTTTAAGGTTTCATAGTCCTTCACATCATCCAAAATCACCAGCATCTTTTTGGGTTGTGCTTTGGTCTCAGAATCGGCGCTTAAATGCTCGGTCAAACACCTCCAGCAATAAGCCGCCAACTTTTCCACTGTATCCAAATCGTCGGGAAAAGCCCGATCTAGCTGCACCCGCACAAAATCCCGTAACTGGATCGCCAGATCGCTATTTGCCTGCAACCAACAGATGCCACCGCGATAGTCTGTCAATATATACCGCAACGCATATTGAATCACTAACTCGGTCTTACCCACACCACCCATGCCCTTGACATAGGCTGACACCGCCACCCGTTGATTTTGCTGCAAAAGTCCATGCACTTGTCCTAGGTCATCTTCCCGCCCCGCAAAAAACATCACATTCGTCGGCGGCAAGTTCAACGGAATCCCTAAGCGCTTTGCTTCCTGCAAGATTTGGTTATAGTTGAACGTATTGTTCTGCGTATTACCCGAACCGTCTTGGTCGATATTAACTTCTGAGTTGCCCACGGTTCATCCCCTGCAAACTCGCGACAGAGATATGGGTTAAATAAAACTCTTCACCTTCCGAATCGCGCAAAGCATCCAAATACGCATCAATTCCACGCGGTTTTGGTAACTCATCGAGATCGGCTAAATGTAAAGCCAACGCCGATCGCATCAGCTTTGTCGTTTCTTCCAAAGTCTCGCCCGTCGCTATACAACCTTCTACGTCAGGTGAATATGCCGAAAACCCAGTCTCACTTTTTTCCAAGACGATTAAATATTGGTCGATCATTTTAACCCTGCCTGTCTGAGAATACTTGCCAGTGTCCCTTTGCGTACATCATCGATCAACTTACCCGCCACCGTCACTTTCCCTGACTTTGTTGGATGTTTGTACTGTCTATGACTACCCACAGTATCCACCAAAAACCACCCGTCAGCCTCAAGCAACTTCAGCAGATCGCGTACTTTTGTCGTCATAGAGTAAAAGTATTATTCTGGGTGTTATTTGTCCCTGTCTGACTCACAGCAATCTGTTTGCCAATAATAGTAATCGTGCCACCTGCTTTTACTGCCTGAAACTTTTCTTTAAATTCCTGATTCTCCTCAGCATCAGCCGCCGCAACCAATTCGGCAAAAATCGGGTCAGGTGGGATCTCTTCTAAAACGGCTTTCCCCAGATTTAACACGGTTGGATCGCCTGCCTCTAAAACCTTGGCAGTATCAGGAGAATGTTCGCGAATTTTAGCGATCGCTTGCCCAGCCTTTTTGCTCAGTGCGTCACCAATATTCGCTCCAGACTTTTTCAGCGCTTCCGTTAGAAATATGGTGCCGATCGTCGTTGCTACTGTTACGGGATCCATGAGCTTTCACTTTCTCGCGTGAGTTCTATCATACCCATTTCAGCATAGTTGCACGAAACCATCAAGTCAGATGTCGCTAAAATTTCATGATTCTGCCTTCAAAATCAAACTCCACCTTAATATGGGTACTTTGACATTCGCGATCGCTTCCTTTGGGAAACTGCGAATCGAGAAGTTGGGCGTCGCGTGGTTCGTTTTGCTTTAATTTTGCTTCTAACATCGCGATTGCCTCTTTCTGAAACCATTCAGTAAGATATTATCAAAAACCTCACGATCGCAGTTCATGGATAAACTGACTCAACTCAAAAATAAACTCAAAAGTCTTGAAGATCTAGAAAAAGCCAAGACACTTTCTCGATTCTTTAAAACTGGCAAAGGAGAATATGGGGAAGGCGATCGCTTTTTGGGCATCACTGTCCCCGCCCAAAGAAAGCTAGCCAAGGAATTTGTGAGTTTGGAACTATCTGAAATCGAGCAACTTTTAGCCAGCCAGATCCACGAACATCGCTTGACCGCATTACTGATTTTGACTTACCAATTCCCTAAAGCGAATGCGATCGAGCAAGCTGAAATCGTTCGCTTTTATCTAGCGCATACGCAATGGATCAATAATTGGGATTTGGTGGATGTCAGTTGTCGCCCGATTGTAGGAGTTTACCTCTTAGAGCGCGATCGCAGCATCTTGTACGAATTCGCCCATTCTCAAAATTTATGGCAGCAAAGAATTGCCATTATTACCACAGGAGAATTTATTAAGTACGGACAATTTACTGATACGATCGCGATCGCAGAGATTTTACTGCATCATTCCCATGACTTGATTCATAAAGCTGTGGGTTGGATGTTACGAGAAGTTGGCAAAAAAGAACGTCCTGTTTTAGAAGCCTTTCTAAACCGTTATGCCAGTCAAATGCCCCGTACAATGCTGCGCTATGCGATCGAGCATTTTAATGACGCCGAGCGAAAGTCATATCTACATCTCCGCAACGGAACGAATTGATTTAGACCAATTTCTCTTAAATTTTCAACAGATTGGGTTTTAGGTTTCGCGCAGAGCGCAGTCTTTTCAAGAAATGGTATTAGCTCCTCCCAGAGCTTGACTTCAAGATTGTTTAAAAAATTATCGATATAACGATCGCGTAACATTCACACCAAATTATCGTTTTTGATTTTATATTTTAGGCTGTACTCCTCTAAATTTCAGTTTAGAGGAGCGCCAACTTTTGTTGTTCACCATCACAAGGGCACCTCTAAAAATCAGTCAGAGACGAAAAACGAAAATAAAAAGAGAGAAG
>NZ_JAZBJZ010000124.1:0-15665 GCF_036349135.1 Tumidithrix elongata BACA0141 | reverse complement strand
CATTTTCCTCAAATCCCTTCCTACTCTTGTTTGTATTTTTAGAGATGCCCTTATGGTAATTTCTAACTTTTCAATATTGCGATCATTTCTGCGCGTGCAGAAACATCTAATTTACGGAACATTCGCTTAAGAGCCTGCTTAACTCCTTCGCGAGTAATCCCAATATGCGTTCCGATCTCTCGATTGGTCAAACCCTTTGCGACTAGTTCCACAATTTCTCTTTCTCGAATCGTAAGACGGTCTAATTTGTCAGAATGAGAAGTGGGAGTTTGTAATTCTGCAATCCGAACCGAGAGGTGCAAAGAGAGAGAACCAGCTTGTAAAAGATCGCGATCGCTAAAAGGAGGGAAGCCTTTCTCTCGCAAAAAATAGATACCGCCCACAGGGATACCACCACCCACCAAAATGGATACCATGCCATTCTCAATTCCCGTTGGATGAAATACTTTTTGGTAAATATCAGTTTTCTGCCAACTTTCTTGTGTTTGTATCGACAAATTATGCATCGGTACTCTTTCTTGAAGGGCAATCTGGCTGACGCGATCGCCGTTACGACCGAGTTGGGCATATCGTTCGCAAAAGGTTTGAGGCAATCCCCAAAAGTCAGCACTGATAACTTCTAATCGCGCATTGAGCCGATCGAATCCCCATGCTTTCGCTATAAAAAAATTTCCCGCATCCTGCATAAAAAGATGGCGTAGTTCCTTTTCGTTGCTAGCGATGGCTATGCGATGTAAAAAATTATGCCAATCTAACATGTTGTACCCAAATGGGGACTTCCCTAAAACCCCTGAGATAACTATTGTGATGACTATTGTAAAGCTTGTGTTGGGAATTTAGATGACTCTAGATTTAACGGCGCTATCGATTCTCGCGCTATGGTCAGTTGCAATCAATCATACTCCTGCGATCGCTCGTGTTTTTCGCTCTAACGTTGCATGGGGTATGGGCAACCGCGAAACTTCACCCGACGTTCCATTATGGGTAGAAAGAGCCGATCGCGCTCAGCGCAACCATCATGATAATCTCGCTGCGATCGCCACTATCATTCTGATCGCCCAAATTACTGGCAAGGCAGACTCGATCGTAGGCATTGCCTCAGTGGTTATTGCGATCGGTCGTATTCTGCATAGCTTGACATATATTCTAGGTATTATCGGGTTGAGGTCGTTGATGTACTTTATCGCTCTAGGCGCATTACTTGTGATTGTTTGGAGGTTATTCACCTAAATACTATTCGCATGTATGGTATTTTTCCGAGAGTCGCAATAGAACCGCCAATTCAAGGATGAAATGCAACGGACGACATGGTTCATTGTTTGCATAAATGGGATTTACAAAAAGATCGGATATATTTCTGTCTAAGGTCGTATCTTCGGTTAATCTTAAAACCACAAAACTATTTGTTACGTAGAGAATATATACATACCCAACGCGATCGCAAAAACTCCCATGCCAACCATTCAATGCTTGCCCGACGATACCCAAGCTCCGATTAAAGATAAGCAAAGTATTTTACATGCACTGCTTACTGCCGAAGTACCGATCACCCATGCTTGTGGTGGTAATGCCCTTTGCTCAACCTGTCGCATTATGGTACTGGATGGGGTTCAACGATGTAGCCCCGCCACCAGCGCCGAAAGAGCGCTAGCTAAAAGGCTTGATTTCCCCGTTCATATTCGCCTTGCCTGTCAAACTCGTGTGACGGGGGATGTGACTGTACGGCGTTTGGTGATTGACAATGCCGACATCGATATTGTAGAAAGTCAGCTTTCCTCAGGCTCCACAAGCGATCGCAAGCAGGTAGCCCTATTATTTGCCTCTATTCAAAGTATTACAAATTTCGACGAGCTAAATTTTCATTATGATGTGGTCTACATCATGAACCGCTTTTTCTACTTGGTCAATAAGACGATGAATGCTTATGGTGGCAGTGTGAATAGTTTTGTTGGTTCCACCTTCATGGCAGTGTTTGGGATTGATAGTGATGATAGAGTTGCCGAACGTGCGGCATGGGCGGGGCTAGCACTCCTTGATGCAGTGAACGAACTGAACGAACATCTCAATCAGCTCTCATATCAACCTCTTCGCCTAAGTCTAGGCATCCACTGCGATCGCGCTATCTTGATTTCTGCAAATCCCGCCCAACCGCAGACAAAGACTGTCATCGGCAATGTGGTAGATGTTGTCAGCCGTATCGCCCTTGCCAACCGCAAGCTCGAAACGCAACTGCTGATATCACAGGAGGCTTACACACAACTGAAAGCTTGTGCGATCGTTGACCGCAGTTTTAAGCTAGCTTTTCCGAATGCGGAGCCTTCAAAAGTTTACGAGTTGATTGGAATTACAGGTGATGCTCCACCTGCGATCGCGAAGTCTGAGATAGAAGCCCCTTTCTCAAATAAACTTTTATCCTTTGTGAAAAAGTTTGCGACTTCTTGGGGAAAATAAATTCTAGATATGTTAGGATCCTCTGACTTATCAGTCAATAGTGAGGTATGGTATGGGTAATGTGCGCGAGACCTTAAAATCAGCACTAACCTTGGAAGGTGCTCTGGGTGTAGCATTGGGCGATTGGAAGACAGGGATGTGCTTAGGGTACGCAGGCACTGATAATTCAGCTTTTCCTGTAGCAAACTTAGAACTTGCGGTGGCTGGAAATACCCAAGTAATCCGAGCTAAGCTCCGAGTGGCTCAAGCTCTCAAACTCGACGCTGGCATCGAAGATATTCTAATTACGTTGACCAACCAATATCACTTAATCCGCATGACACAAGCGATCGAAGGATTGTTTTTCTATTTGGCATTGGATCGGGAAAAGGGAAATCTCGCGCTTGCTCGATATAAGTTAGTTCAGCTTGAAAAGAGTTTAGTAATTTAGTGATTGTAGCGATTGTCTTGAAAGTCAAGAGGAAAGGAGAAAAAATCTAAATTCCAAATATGCACGACAAAACGACGGTAATATCTATCCGTTTTTGTCCTGGATTAGATTGTACAAGGGCTTTGTTGCATGAATGAAAAGAGGACAAAGGTTGGTCTTGAGAGAGGGATGAATTAAGTTTCAATCGCATAACTATCGGGTTTACAGATCTGGATCATGCGATTGAGCGCAGCACATTTGATGTACAATTCCACGGCTTGATTATCAAACTTGCGTGCACTCAGACTGCCTCCAAAAATCGTTTTGAAGCGAAACATCGTGGCTTCACTCAGCAACTGTCGATGATAGTTGCTCTCTCGTTTCCAGGCTTTGCGTCCAACTTTACGAATCCGTCTCAGGTTTTCATCTCGGTTGTACCGTTCTGCTTTGCTGTTGCCGTGCTGCCAGATCTTCGCACCCTTGCGTGGTGGAATGGCGGCTTTAGCTCCCCGTCCTCGAATCGCATCGTAGCATTTACGTTGGTCGTATGCTCCATCGGCTGAAGTCTGCTCAATTTCACCCTCAATCGCATCCAAGATATCGGACAAAACTTCGCCATCACTGATGTCATTAGTGGTTACGACTGCTGCCAAAATCTCACCAGTGGTTTCGTCCACTCACAAGTGTAACTTACGCCAAGTTCGCCGTTTGCTGACCCCATGTTGGCGAGTTTTCCACTCCCCTTCTCCATATACTTTGACTCTGGTCGAATCTACCACCACATGTCGAGCACCTGTTTTCGGTACTACTGGTAGGGCAATCGTCAGTTTTCCCATCCGCCGAGATAACGTACTATGATTCGGTACGCTCAAATCAATATCCATTAGTGCAAAAATGGATTCTAAGAAGCCCTGACATTGCCGCCCTGCCAGTTGATATACTGCTTTCACCGTAGCCATCGTCTGAATCGCCAGATCGCTATATAAAACAGATGCTCCCCGTTTTCCACTCAAGTCTGGAATAATCCACTGCTCCAATACAGCCTCGTCGATCCAAAAGGTGAGACTCCCCCGCTGCTTCAGGGCGGCATTATACTCAGACCAGTTGCGGATACGGTAGCTCATAGCAGTGAGGGGGTACAGATTTTTTCAAATCTATCACGATCCTCATCCGTACCTACATCATTTGTGCAACAAAGCCGAATCGATCTTTTAAAAAATGGTGAATTCTCCGTTTATGAAACAAAGTCCTATTACTCTTACCCGCTCGATGTTGCTATGGGCAATTCTCGGAGTTGTCTGTGGTTTGTTTGCTGCAACCTACTGGATAGTTTTGTCCCACATCATGCAAGGATTTGAGCATTTCAGTGGACTTTCTCTATTAATCCTGATGCCACTAACAGGTTTGTGCATTGGTCTGGTGATTCATTGGTTAGGAAATCCTGGGGAGATTGGATTAATCATTGATAACATCCATTTCAAGCAGGGACGATTAGCGTTACGTGAGAATCCATCTATGATTTTGTCGTCGCTGCTTAGTATTGCGAGTGGAGGCAGTGCAGGACCAGAAGCACCGATGGTGCAAGTGACAGGTTCGATAGGCACATGGTTAGCAGATCGACTCCGATTAGAGGGAGAAGCCTTACGAACCCTAAGTATTGCTGGCATGGCATCCGGGTTTACCGTTTTGTTTGGTGCTCCATTAGGCAGCACGTTCTTTGCCTTAGAAATCCTACACCACCAGCATGTTGCGGCGTATGCCGAAGCAATCTTGCCTGCATTGGTCGCCAGTTGTGCGAGTTATACCGTTTTTGTCACAATTACCCAACTTGGTATTGGGCCCACTTGGCATTTTCCTCAATACAATGTTGCTGGCCTTTTTGATTTTGCGGGTGCGATCCTTTACGGTATTGTAGGAGCGATCGCGGGTTGGCTGTTTATTTGGATATTTCGCAGGTGTGAGCGTTTATCAGAATTACTACCAACTCCCATCTATGTGAAAACTACATTAGCGGGGCTAGGGCTAGGTGGTTTAGCAGTTCTATTTCCCCTGACGCGGTTCTTTGGCGAACATCAGCTTGAGACAATTCTTGAGGGAGATTTTACGATCTCGTTCCTGATTATGTTAGCGATCGCAAAAATGTTGGCAGTTAGTATAACTTTGACGGGTGGTTGGCGAGGAGGCATCATCATTCCTCTCTTTTTTATCGGAGCTTGTCTAGGAAAAGCAATTTCTATGGTTTATCTTGGATTTAATGAGACCCTAGCGATGATTTGTGTTATGGCAGCTATCAATGCAACTGTAACGCGAACTCCCATCAGTACAACTTTGTTACTTGCCAAGTTAACCGGATTAAGCACCTTTACACCAATTCTCTTTGCAAGTTTGCTGGGCTTCTTTCTGGCTCCTCGCCATCCCTTTATTACTTCACAAGCGAAAACCGAGTAACAATTCATAAAAATCGCCCTCTAACAACTTAGAAGGCGATTCAATCAAAGTGAAGTTCAGGGCAGAACTAACTACAGAACAACACCTTTTTGAATTTCGATAGGCTTGAGCAAATAGAGCTTCAAGAACTGCAAGCCATTGGAAGCGTAGTGAGGTAACTTTTGCAGAGTCTTTAAAGGCTTAGGTGCAGAAGATGATTCAATCTCGCTGAGCTTGGCATTGTTTTCTTCGCACTTCTTGAGATATGCCCAGAACTTAGGATTGTCCATGTCTATAATCACTGGGAATGCCTTTGCCGCATCGCGGTTGGTATCTCTCAAGACTTCATCAACGTACTTGCGAGTATCCATACCGATCGCTTCGTAAAAGTCCGAACGGTTGCAAATATCGTTGAGATACATGGTGGCAAATACTGACAGCAAAAAGAATCGGCTCCATAATTTTGCCTTTAAGCCATTGATATATTCTGGTTGGCTCTTGAGCAAGAGATTGCAGAAATCGCCGTGACGATTTTCGTCTTGGCACCAATTTTCAAAAAAGCGGAAGATGGGATAAATCCGTTTTTCAGGATGAGCCAAGAAATGCTGGTGAATTTTGATGTAACGCCAGTAACCAATTTTTTCAGAAAGGTAGGTGGCGTAAAAGATAAACTTGGGCTCAAAGTAAACGTACTTTTTGCTCTTAGATAGAGAAGAAAGGTCTAGCTGAAGCTCAAAGTCAGGCATTGCCTTATTTAAAAAACCAGCATGACGTGCTTCGTCACGACTCATGAGCGAAAAAATTTCGGAGACAAGGGGATTTTTTTCCTTGAGTTTGACCGCAATTTCTTTATAGAGCAAAAATCCTGAAAATTCAGAGGTACAAGAGCCTTCTAAGAATGTGCGGAAAGACTTTTTGACATCTTCGTCAATGTGATCCCAAGACTGTTCGAACTCTTGATCGCGGACAAAGTGACGGCGATTGTAGTCCGCTTTAAACTCTTGCAAAATGGCTTCAAAATCTGCCTCAGTACCACCAAAACCCATATTCGCCATCGCTTCAAAATCAGTCGTGTAAAAGCGTGGCGTTAGGATGGTTTCTTTTTTGCCTGTCCCATTCGCTTTAGAGGATGGGGTAGTTTCGAGCTGTTGTTTGGATGGGGAAGATACCATATTTGTCTAAAAACTATTTAGAGACTATTTAGATTAATCCATATTTTATGCGTAGCCTACATTTTATGAGCATTTGCCCCAACCTCTTGTTAAGAAGCGTTAAGCGAATCCTATGCGGATCGGGTTGTGTGGGTTAAAACTAGCTGACCGAGGCATTTTAAAATTTGCAAGACTTCATACAAGTGATTCTCTATTTCGGAAAGAGAGAAAACTTTGGACAGGATGTAGGTGGGTTGAGGAGCTTGGTTTAGTCTAATAAAGCGGAACTCGCGCCCATTGGTAATCATGCCAAATAATTCTTTATTGGTTGCTGGGCTTGCCATCATATAGGTTAGTGCTTGTGGCAAAGCGATCATCACGTCATATTGAATGCTTTTGGCTTCAACCACCACAACCCAGATGGCATTTTGCAAAACAAGCACATCAAGTTGACCGCGTACTGTTTCCGCTCCGTCTTGAGATACAACTTCGATAGAGTCTTCTAACGTTGTATAAAATGGCGGATCGTAGAAACCTGCTAAAGATAGCAATGGCGACAAAGTAACCATCTTTACAGTTACTTCTAAAAGTGGTCGCTCGGCAAGATAAAGATATTGTTGCTTTGTCCGATCTAATACCTGTTTTTCAAATTCACTTAGTGCAGGAGCATCTTGCACTAATTGGGTAAAGAATTTATCGGCTTCATCTTGGCGCAAATTAAACTTAGTTTTGACATCATGCAAATTGAGCTTTGAGGCTTGAAGTGTTAGCGTCATAATTTACCTCGCTGTTAGTTCCCTGTATTTTAATATCCACGAATCAATCGAGTGACGGTAGCTCAAGCGCGATCGCACCCAGACGACCTTTGCGATAATCATGCAAAATTTGCCGCGCTACACGCTCGCTATCACCTTTAAAGCGATCGGTTTCTGCCAAAGTCATGATGTAGTCCAAGCCAGATTCTAGGGGCGGATTTAGGGGATCGATGCCATAGCGATCGCTGAGGGGAGCCTGTAATTTAATCAACAAGTCGATTGTGGCAGCGGCTACGAGAGTATTGTCATAGGCAGCTTCACCAATATCATCGCAAATGGCTAGCTTTAGCGCCGCATCTTGATCGTGCAGCACGGGTGGCAAAATTCCTGGCGTATCGAGCAACTCGATTTGATCGGAAATTCGGATCCACCGTAGCTGGCGCGTTACCCCTGGGCGATTAGAACTTTCTGCCGCACGCCGATTGAGCAGTCGATTGATTACCGCCGATTTCCCGACATTGGGAAAGCCAATCACTACAGCCCGCACGGGGCGGGGCAGCATGCCGCGAGTTTTACGCCGTTCGTTGATTTTTACGCCAGCAACTTGAGCGGCTTTAAGCAGTTCTTTGATGCCCTTACCTGCTTGAGCATCGGTAAAGTAAACCATTTGATTTCGTTTTCTATGCCATTGCACCCATTGCGATCGCACCGATTCTGAAATCATGTCTACACGATTAAACACCAGTACATGGGACTTGTCGGCAATCCAAGTTTTGATTTTTGGGTGTTGGCTCGAAAAGGGAATACGAGCATCGCGCACCTCAATCACGACATCGACACGCTTAAGTTGTTCTAGCAGAGCCTTCTCTGCTTTGGCTATATGACCGGGATACCACTGAATCAGGCTTGACATATGATCGAAACAAGCTCATTGTTATGTTTTGGATTATATTAAGATTTATTAAAAACCTTTTAAAATCAGTATGCGTAAATTTTCAACTCGATGGTTTATCTCACTTGCGATCGCAAGTTTACTCGCGCTCGCAACCTGTTTTGTCAATCCTGCACCTGTCAGCGCGATCGATGCACCTGAGCTATTACCAACCGAGATTACCAATATTATCGATCTGGGGCGATTTCTGACGGACACCGAGGAAACCAATCTAAATCGGGATTTAGATACCTTTGAACAAAAGACTGGATGGAAATTACGGGTTTTAACACAAGTCGATCGTACACCAGGTAGAGCCGTCAAAGATTTTTGGGGATTAGACGAACGCAGCGTGATGCTAGTTGCTGACGGGCGCGGTAGAAATTTGCTCAATTTTAATGTTGGCGATGAGGTTTACAACCTCTTACCCCGAGGTTTTTGGATTGAACTGCAATCTCGCTATGGCAATCAATTTTTTGTGAGAGAACATGGCTACGATCAGTCTATCTTGGCATCTCTAGGGGCAATTCAAACCTGTTTAGAGCGTGAAGGCTGCGTAGTCGTACCAGGTTTACCTCAAGAACAATGGATCTTAACCCTATTAACCTCAATTCTTGGGGGTTTGGTGTTTGGGTTTGCGGGACATCCTCGTAAAGAGGGAGAAATCTTTTCATGGCGTTGGGCGTTGATTCTTACCCCTCTATGGGGCATGCTCTTAATTGCTTTCGGTATTGGGCCTGTGGTAACTCGTACCACCGATCTGCTCCCGATTATTCGCAACTTGGCAGGCTTTTTGGGTGGTGCAGTGATTGCCTATTTAATTCCTTCGCCTAAGCGTAATTTACCTGACAATGGTGTCCGCACGCGGGATTAGCTGATTTCTATAAATCATGGGAAGAACCCCCACGCTCTCGTTTGACCGAGGCACGCTGATTTTACATCCCCCGCCCAGAGGCAAGGCATGGCTAGATTTTGCCACTTGGGACGATCGCGTCGAACGATTTCGGATTCCAGCCAATCGGTATCGCGAACTCATCACTGCCTTAGAAGCAGAAAACGTTACCTTTTGCGATCTGGCGAAAGCCTTTGTGGAGCTAGAACTGACGGCAAGGGTGGTCATGCAGCCTTACCCCCATCAAAGCGAGGCGCTTGTGGCTTGGCAGCGGGCAGGTCAATGTGGTGTTGTCGTCTTACCCACTGCCGCAGGCAAAACTTACTTAGCCCAATTGGCAATGCAGGTCGCTCGCCGCAGCACCCTAGTTGTCGTGCCGACTTTAGATTTAATGCACCAGTGGTATACCCATCTCGTTGCCGCCTTTCCCGATCTAGAAGTGGGCTTGCTAGGTGGTGGATCCCGCGATCGCACGGCTATTCTGGTTGCGACCTATGATAGTGCTGCCATCCATGCCGAAACCCTAGGCGCTCAATATGGCTTTTTGATTTTCGATGAATGCCATCATCTCCCCACCGATTTCAATCAAGTTATTGCCACCTATTCTCTCGCACCCTATCGTCTAGGGCTCACCGCTACGCCCGATCGCAGCGATGGCAGACATACCGATCTAGACACCCTGATTGGGGCAGAAGTCTATCGTAAAACCGCAGAGCAGTTAGCAGGCAATGCTCTCGCCGATCATGAAATCGTACAGATCAAGGTCAAACTCTCTCAATCTGAACGCGATCGCTACGATCGCCTCACTGCCATTCGGAATAACTTTTTGCGCGAGGCCAAAATCTCTCTGGGCGGGATGCAGGGATGGCAGCGATTTGTGCAAGCCAGTGCGAGGTCACAGGCAGGGAGACGCGCAATGTTAGCCCATCGAGAGGCAAAAGAAACTGCCCTTGGTACAGACGGGAAATTGCGAGTGTTGGCAGATCTGCTGGCACAACATTCCCCTGCGCGTATCCTGATTTTCACCAATGATAATGCCACGGTCTACCAGATTTCCCAAGAATTCCTGATCCCTGCAATTACCCACCAAACCCCTGTAAAAGAGCGCCATGAGATTCTCAAGCATTTCCGATCTGGAGATTACAAAACTTTGGTCGTATCCCATGTATTAAATGAGGGCGTAGATGTGCCTGATGCGGGTATCGCCATTCTGCTTTCAGGAACAGGTTCCACACGCGAGTATATTCAACGACTGGGGCGGATTTTACGAAGGGGCACGAATATTGACAAGCGTGCAATTTTGTATGAGGTGATTGCCGAGAACACGAGTGAAGAGCGCACTTCGCAACGACGCCATGGCGAAGATTGGACAAACGCTCATAAGCAAAAGAACCCTATAAATGTCGTTCAGATGGGGATTGACTACAAAGAAAAAGACTCAGAGCGATCGACTCCCCTAGCTGCTGAAACTCCAACCCAATGGTGATCGCCTAACCAATCGGAAGATTATATTTAGCCCCAAAACTAAACTGAAATTGTTAATATTGAAGAATTAATTAGCTCGGTTGAGGGGTGTGTAGTGCTTAACGATTAACAAACGGTTACAGCGATTTGCCAAACGGCTGACTATAGACAAAAATCAACCATTCGATCGAGCAAATCTAAACCACGACCACCTAAGGCATTCACATCGACATTAAACTCCGACAGTTTGCCAGACAAATCGAAATCATCCCCATAATCAAAAACCTTTATTTCCCTTTATTTCCAGTGAATTTTCAGATAGAGTTGACTCTAAATAAATAGGGGTTTCGGTTGGCATATTCTTGTGAGCATGGCGAACAGCATTGGTAAAAACTTCTGCTAATGCCGTTTTACATCGCAACCAAACTTCCATAGGCATTGCATCGTGATTGAGTTGCTCAAACCAAGCTAACACTTTAGCAAGTTCGTTAAGATTGGTACTGACTTCTAGCGAAATAGTTTGGGACACAGAAAATCTGCCAACATGGTTTACTAGATATAACTTTACCGAAAATCAAGTGCTTGAGGTGTGTAGATGTTGCAAATCCTAGTGATCGATGACGATCTTGTCATGCAGATGGTTTTGAGAAACACATTGCAAGAGCAAGGCTATGCAGCGATCGTGGCAAAAAATGGTAAGGAAGGTTTAGCGCTTGCACAAAAATATCATCCTGCTTTAGTGATCTGTGATTGGATGATGCCAGATATTGACGGACTAGAGGTCTGTCGCCAAATTCGGCAAGATATAAGTCTATCTACAACATTTTTTATTTTACTAACATCCAAAGGTGCGGTAGAAGATAAAGTCAAGGCTTTAGATAGTGGAGCTGATGATTTTCTGTCGAAACCCATTGAAAAAAGTGAGTTAATTGCCAGCGTGCGGGCAGGATTGAGGTTATATCAACTCAACCAAGATTTACAATTACAAAAACAATTACTGGAATCTGAACTAGCAGAAGCAAGTGAGTATGTGAAATCGTTACTGCCTGCCAGTTTAAATGGCAACGTAGATATCAGTACGCAGTTTATTCCTTCCAGTCAATTGGGTGGAGATTGCTACGATTTTTATTGGCTGGACTCCGATCACCTTGCCATTTATCTGATCGATACCTCTGGACATGGAGTAGGCTCGGCATTGCATTCGATCTCAATTTTAAACTTGTTGCGATCGCAATCTTTTGCTAAAGATAAGCTTTATGCCCCAGATGCCGTCATGACCGATCTCAATCGCAGTTTTCAGATGAGCGAGCAGGGTGGGCGCTATTTAACCATGTGGTATGGCGTATTTAAGCAATCGGAACGCATCCTTAAATACGCCAATGCCGGTCATCCAACTTCACTTTTGATTTCTGGTGAGAGCAGTGACCGAAAGGTAAAACAACTACCTAGTCTGAGCATGCCCATTGGTTTTTTTGCTGACGCTAAATATATCACTGCCGAAGTCTCGATTCCGCTCAATAGCAAACTCTATGTTTTTAGCGACGGTATTTTTGAGGTAAAGCAAACGGACGGAAAAATTTGGGGCTTACCAAAATTTATCGAGCTAATAACATCCGATCTAGAAGAGAGTAAAATCTTTAGTGCTGACTCAGTGCTTCAACATATTCGTGGTGAAACTCCAAATGCTTATTTTGAAGATGACGTTTCACTCTTGCAAATTAACTTCTTGTAACTGAATAAACCGCTTTGGTAGCGAAAACCTCATTACACATTTCTTCTTGTTCTGTATACTTACGATCGCTATGTTGTCAATTGTATAAAATTAAAAGGATTGGGCTATGCTTTTAGTTACAGTTGGAACAGAACAATATCAGTTCAATGCTTTAATGCATTGGATTGAGCTTCTGACTAAGTATCAAATCATAAATGAAGAAGTTATTGTCCAATATGGTTCTTCAACCTATTTCCCTGATGGTTCTATAGCCTATCGGTTGCTATCTGAGCAAGAATTCCAAAAATTTATCCATCGCGCCAGCATAATTATCAGCCACTGTGAAGAAGGAATTGCCCAATTACTAGAAGATAAAGATAAGCCATATGTTTTAGTACCACGATTGCAACGGTTTAGAGAACATGTTGATAATCACCAAATGGAGGTAGCCGATGACTTTGAGCGAAGAGGTATTGCTGTCGCACGCTCTGCCGGTGATTTAGTCAAGTTCATAAAGTTACAGCAAACTTCAGAGGTTGTTCCGCAAGTTGATGAAACACTCCTATGTGAATACCTAAAAGAGCGATTTGACGAAGGGAAACTCATGCTTGTTTGTTCGTCAGGTGGAAATTATCGATATATGCAGAGCCTGAAAGCATTCTGGGAGAATTATAGCGATCGCACTTGGGTCACGTTTCGGAATGGAATTAATGAGCGTGAAATAGAAGACAGTCAAAGATATTGGGCACATAGTCCCACAAATCGAAATATTCCTAATCTTATTCGCAATTTGTTTTTGGCATTTAACGTGGTGCGCCATCAAAAGCCCGAGCTAATTGTTTCCACAGGGGCTGGAGTTGCTGTTCCATTCTTATTAATTGCTAAATTGTTTTGTCGTAGCAAAGTTATTTTTATTGAATCAAAAACACGGATTAGAGATGTTAGTTTGTCTGCTCAAATCCTCATAAAATTACGCGTACTCGATCTCCTCATCGTTAGAAGTGAAGCGATTTCAAATGTTTATCGTAAGGCTGTATATATTCCTGTGAGCGATACGAGTGAGACGATTCGCAAAAAAGATTACAAGCAGGCAAAGATTGCAACCTTTGAAGAAATCGCATTTATCTATAGTCCTGAAAGATTAGAATTTTTCACGGCAAGGGAATTTTTTAGTGACTTCCAAGCGATATGTAATGCAGATGATTCCTATCGAAAAATTGTGATTGATATGAGTCATACGACATTTATTGATGGTGCTGGTCTAGGTGCTTTAATCAATTGCCTCAAACAAGCCAAAGCCTATGGAACGGAATTAGTCTTGTGGAGTGTCAGCGGTGCAGTGATGTCTCTGCTTACAGTCACATCCTTAAGTAAAGCCTTTGTGATTGAGTCAGCTTCCCAGACATTTCGTTTTTCAGAGTCAACGCAGAGAATCCGAGTTAGTAACCTCACTTCCTTTGGGTTATTTTTGTTTCGGGTTCAGAGACTGCTTCAGAAAACTCCAATACTGCGCATTTTTCACCCGATATTAAAGTTTTGGTTTCCTGCGATTGATATTGACCCTGGTGTTCCCGTTCATCCTTCTGTTCGCGATCCCATTAAGCGATTTATTGATATTGTTGGGGCTTTGATCGGTTTAGGCTTTACGGCGATATTTTTCATTCCCATTGCGATCGCGATCGCTTCAGAGAGCAGAGGTAATGTTTTGTTTGGGCAAGTTCGCTGCGGTCTACTTAGCAAGCCTTTTCGCATTTGGAAGTTTCGCTCTATGGTAAAAAATGCCGAGGAGCTAAAAATTAAAGTTGAGAACCAAGTGGAGGCAACTGCACAATCCCACGATAATGCTGACAAATTTTTTAAAAACGCCAACGATCCTCGTGTGACTCGAATAGGTAGCTTTTTACGAAGGACTAGCTTAGATGAATTCCCTCAATTTTGGAATGTTTTAACTGGTGACATGAGCCTAGTGGGAACTCGTCCGCCGACTTTCGATGAAATAAATGCTTACGAGTTGGACGTGGAATATCAAGACGAAAGATATACGGAATGGAATCGATTAGATGTAAAGCCCGGAATGACTGGTGTATGGCAAGTCAATGGTAGATCTAACGTACGCTCCTTTGCCGAGGTAGTCAATTTTGACATCGAATATCGCAAAAAATGGAGCATTGGGTACGACCTTCAACTCATTGTCAAAACGATTGTTGTTCTATTCGATCGCAAGAACAAAGCGGTTTAAGTTTCATCACCTTTTCCATCTATAGATTTTCACCTTAGATACTTTCAGATACTCTGATGTAAAGATAGATACTACCTCAGCTATATTCCAAGTTTCATAAGCCCGTCCCATAGCCATAGCAAAAGTTAGAGCTTGTTAAAATAACTTGCTGTAAGGGGTTAAGGAATTGACGTATAGGATGGAGATACCCCAGTTTTAGGCAACTGAGTCCAAAAATGAGGCCAAAACTGAATCTGCCTTGCAATAATAATCCTGCAAGCTTAAAAGTATAGTAATCAAAATAGCCCGATGGAAAATTTGCAAGAAAGCTTATTGAATCATCTTAAGAAAATCGTGAGAGAGCGCGATCCTTACTATGCCTCTGGTGGCCATCTGTTTGTTAGGGAATACATCCGATCGCAACTCTCGCAGTATGGAGAGGTTGAAGTTCATGAATTTGATGTGGATGGCAATAAACACCAAAACCTGATTTTGCGGATCTCGCCTGCCCTAAGTTCAAAGCGATGGAAGGGTTCTAAAAAGGAATTGCCCATTCTCATTGGGGCTCATTATGATGCCGTTCCTGGTTGCGTGGGTGCGGATGATAATGCCACTGGCATTGCTGTATTACTGGAGTTAGCGCGATCGCTTTCTGCGAATCCTATCAACTATCCCATCGATCTGATCGCTTTTGATATGGAGGAATATAGTCTACAGGGAAGCAGAGCCTATGTGGAAAGATTGAAACAGCAGAATCAAAAGTTACGGCTGATGATTTCCCTAGAGATGTTAGGCTACTGCGATCGCACCCCCAATTCTCAGCATTATCCTAAAGGATTGCAATATTTTTATCCGAATACTGGCGATTTTATTGGACTGATTGGGAATATACAGACAATTCCCGATTTAATTTCTCTTTGCCATCACGTAAAAGCCTCTGTACCCTGCGAGTGGTTACCTGCGGGGTACAGAGGACTGATTGTACCTGATACGCGCCGCAGCGACCATGCACCATTTTGGGATGCGGGCTACAAGGCAATCATGATCACAGATACTGCGAATATGCGAAATCCTCACTATCACCAGAGTAGCGATCGCCTAGAAACGCTCGATTTAGATTTTCTCACGGGTGTCTGCAAGGGAATAATTACAGGGATTTCTCGTTTGCCTTAACGCTACAACTAGAAAGGATTGGCAAAAATTTGACACTCCCCGCTCTAAAGAGACGGGGATTCTTTAAGAGTCCATAATCTGAA
>NZ_JAZBJZ010000123.1:0-15710 GCF_036349135.1 Tumidithrix elongata BACA0141 | reverse complement strand
ATCTCGCCTTCTAACTGTTTTGTTATTATCTATTATTTCCAAACAAGTCTATTGGCTAATTGGGTCAGATTGGGATAGTTCCTTAATCCCCTTCATTACTAGTTTCACTCTTTGCTTGTGGCAGGAACAGGGTAAAAGCCTTGCGAATCAAAGGTCTGACCCCTTGGTTCGTTTCTTCAATTTCTTTTTTGGCTTCCTCAAGTGACATTTCCCAAGCAGGTGCAAAGGCTGGAGACTTGATGATTAAGATGCGGATTGCTTTATCCCAAACATGCAGTGTTTTTAATTCGGTTCTACCCGGTTTATTGGAAAGCGTTGCCACGGTAATGCGTAGATTTTCGTTTTCTTTCCTTAAGCGATCCAATTCTGTTTTGACTTCATCATTTCCTCTAGCACTAATCTGCATTTGAAGGTTGAGATTCTTTTTGAGATCGTCGATTTCCTTACGGAGTGAAGACCTCGTAAATATTCCTTTGAGCCAGGTAGCCAAAGTAATGAGAAGTCCTATACCAAGACCTACCAAGCCAAAAATGCTATCTTTTTCCATGAGAAAATCCAAGGTAATGACTAATGCTAAATTTAGAAGCCTACTTTAGAAGCCTCCTTTAACAGGTACACAGAAGTAACTTACGATTTATTCATCAATTTGCCAAGTTTCTTGAGCCGCTGCTGTATCAAAGATTTTCATTTGACGCAAAACCAGCACTACGCGACCGAGTAATTTGATTTCTGGGGCAGCATCAAACCACTGAATTTTCACCTGCTTGTCCTGCTCGACCACGAAATAAGAACTATCGTCCCATTGTCTCTGGGCGCGATCGCAGATTACCAATACCTGCTCGGGCTGGCTGGGAACATTGCTGACCAGTTCCTGCCCTGAAACCTGTTTGAGCGTGTTTGTATCCGCCAGAATCACAACACCATCTTGAATATCGACGATCGCTTGCCAACCGGGGATCGCCACCCAAGTAGATTCTTTCGCAGACTTGACCATACCAAAGGGGGGCAATTCGTCAGCCATGGGGATTGCTTTATAATCGGCGATCTCCAAGGGCAATTCCCCTGCTACAGGAAGCACTCTGGGTAACAGGTGTTCCTCGTCATAGCGAAACACGGGTAAGCGTGGCGATCGCGCGGTAGTAGGTGCGATCATATCGGTGAGCGATCGCTCAATCGCAACTCTGGCGGCATTACTATTGGCAAATTTCAATCCTCTAGCAATCAACCTTGCCTTTTCTTGGGAATCTTGCTTAGCTTGCAAGGCTTTCCAGACCTGAAATGCCACCGCATCACCGGGATGCCGCGTAAACCCTTCAGGTAGGTTTGCCATCGTGGATATATCCTTGACGGCTTTGGCAATATCTTTAACTTCTATACAATCTAGTTCTTTGGCGAGGGCTAACTCTGCCACGGCAATGCGATCGACAAGGCTGAGAATGCGTAATTCATAGAGGATGTCACTGCCTTTACGCTCAAAGTGTGCCAGTAGGGCAGCAGGGGCATCCCCAGACACTAAGCCTGTATAAACCTGTGCGCCCACCATAATCTGATTTTGCTGGATGGGTTCAAAGCCTGTATTTTCAAAAATTGCTAAGGAGCTTTCACCCATTTTTTGTAATTGCTGGCAAGCCTGCCCCCACTGCACCCAAGTCCCTTCTTTACGGCGCAGCATCTCAAAAAGTCTCTCTGCTTCTGCTTCTGGGGTTTGAGTGTTATCTGTCATGGTTTCATGCTACGTGCTAAATGTGTGCGAAATGTTAAGTATTGGACGCAAATAAGCTTAGCTCGGTTATGGGGCAGCATCGCCAAATATTAAATTGTTTTAAGTTATGACTCTTTCTAAATATCTAAGTTTAGCCACTGCGGTAGACTTGGTTTTGAAGATTCCGTACCTTAAGCAATTCTTTAGGGGATTGTAGTGGCAAATTCATTGCTGCGACTAGGTATCATAGCGATTGGAGCAATAAAAAATGTCCCATTCAGTCAAAATATACGATACGTGTATTGGTTGCACACAATGTGTGCGCGCCTGCCCGACTGACGTTTTAGAAATGGTGCCTTGGGATGGATGTAAGGCGGGTCAAATCGCCTCCTCTCCCCGTACTGAGGACTGCATTGGTTGTAAGCGTTGCGAAACTGCTTGCCCAACCGATTTTCTAAGCGTTCGTGTCTATCTAGGGGCAGAAACGTCTCGTAGCATGGCACTAACCTATTAGTGTCGGCTTTCGTTTTTTAAATGCAATTATTTTTATTCTGCATTTTCTTTGGGAGTGTCTTAGGGCACTCCTAAATTTTTTTTGGTTACTTTTTGTTACAGAAGCTAGCGATCGCTCGATCGCTTTTTTAGTGCTGGGGCATCAATCATTTTACGCTGGGGTGTACCCGTTCCAATGGGCGAATTAGAATACACCGCATAGCAACCTCTCATCGCAACATGTTTTTTGGGAACAGTGCGATCGCTCTTGCCGTCAAACGCCTACATATCATCTCCCATCACACATTCCAAGCTTACGGAGTCAACTTTGACTATGAACCTCAAGTCCACCTTTTTAGGTGTTTTTTCGGCTGCCATTCTTAGCTCTCCCGCATTGGTGCCAATCGCATCTGCCCAAGCGAACTCCATTACTTATGGTGGAGAAGAACAGGTTTCGGTTCAAGTGTATCGCGCCGCTAACCCTGCTGTTGTTACGATCAGGGCGGGAAGTAGTACGGGTTCGGGTAGCATTATTACCTCCGATGGCTTGGTATTGACCGATGAGCATGTGATTCGTGGTGTTAATCGAGTCAGTGTAACGTTGCCCAATGGTAAAACCTATACTGGGCGAGTGGTTGCCACTGAGAATAAAAACGATCTTGCCTTGGTAAAGTTGCAAACCAACGATCGCTTACCAACCATTCCTTTGGCAGCCGCAGATAGTATTGAAGTTGGACAAAGAGTGTTTGCGATCGGCAGTCCCTATGGTCTTTCAGGTACATTAACGACGGGAATTGTCAGCCGCATTGGGGTTAATGGAGAATTGCAGACGGATGCTGCACTTAATCCAGGGAATTCAGGCGGGCCTTTACTCAATTCTCGGGGTGAGTTGATTGGGGTGAATAAGTCGATTTTGACTCCGAACGGCAAAAGCAATGTGGGGATTGGCTTTGCCACCAGTGCTGCGATCGCTCGAAACTTCATTGCCCAAAATGCTTCCGTTTCCAATCACATCGCAACTGTCCCCAATCCATCGCCCTCTTTACCTTCTATTCCAAATTCTGTTGTACCAAATTCTGTGGCATCAACTCCTGTCACAGCGAATCCAGTTACTGCAAATGCAATCATTCCAGTAGAGCCAGAAGTTTCCTCGCAAACTGCTTCTAATCGTCCTCATCTAGGTTTGGCATTGCAGACAAAGAGCATGATTATCCAAGCAGTGCAACCCGGCTCGATCGCCAGTGAGTTGGGCTTAAAAGCAGGCGATCGCTTAGTAGCGTTGAATGGATATCGCCTCACCGATGCGCGACAGTTGATTAATTTCCTCGAACAGCGTCCAAGCTCAGCAATTTTGACCGTTGCCCGCGATCGACAACTGGCAAACCTGCGCGTACTTTTTTAGCATGTTTTGGGATCTACAAGAGAATATTCGCTAAGCTGAAGAAGTGTATTTCCCAGACTTCTTTAGCTATTAACCCATGCCTCAATCTCCTGCTTCACCCACGAACAGCGAAAATCCAAGCAATACAGCGATTCCTAAAGCGATTCCTAAAAAGAAGGGTAAATCACTACCGCCTAAGCCCATCATTAAGCTCGGTAAGTTTGTGTGGACGACAATGTGGCGGGTGATGATGTCAAATCTTGCCCCACGCGATCGTCAAGGAGCCTATATTCGTCCTGCGACTCAGTTTCATCACAGTATTCATGTCGATGGTACTTACAAACCTGCCGCAGATCGCTACCACCTCTATGTGGGCATGAGTTGTCCTTGGGCGCATCGCACCTTGGTAGTGAGAACGCTAAAGGGTTTAGAAGATGCCATCTCTATCTCGATCGTGTCACCTGCCCCCGAAGAAGGCGGGTGGATTTTGAACCAACCCGAACAAGGCTGTCGCACCCTTGCAGAGCTATATGAATTGGCACAGCCCGGCTATAGTGGTCGCTGCACAGTTCCCGTACTATGGGATAAGCAAACCAAGGCGATCGTCAATAACGAAAGCGCTGAGATTATTGTGATGCTCAATGCTGAGCTAAATCAGTTTGCCAAGTATCCCGACCTCGATCTTTACCCTCTGGAATTGCGAGAACAGATCGATCGCTTCAACGAAAAGACCTATAACGCTGTCAATAATGGCGTCTACCGTTGCGGCTTTGCCCAAACCCAGTCTGCCTACGATCTCGCTTGCCGAGAATTATTCACAACCCTCGACGAGCTAGACGGGGTTCTGGAATCCAATCGGTATTTATGTGGCGATCGCCTGACCCTGGCGGATGTTCGCCTATTCACGACACTATTCCGTTTTGATATTGCCTACTATGGTTTATTTAAGTGCAATCAACGCCGAATTCAAGACTATCCTCATCTCGGTGCTTACCTGCGCGACCTGTATCAGATCCCTGGTGTTGCCGCCACTTGCGACCTTGCAAGCGTGAAGCGCGACTATTACGGCAATCTCTTTCCGCTCAATCCGGGCGGCATTATTCCCCTTGGTCCCGATGTGACCAATTTACTTGCGCCCCACGATCGCGATCGCTTGTCAATCGAAAATTAAGAATTACAAGAAGGGATTGAGCGCTGCTCAGATCTACCGCTGCGATCCCTTAGTTTTGGGAGATAATAAGGGTGAAGGGAGAAAGAGGCAAAAACAAACCCAACCTTCGCAACTTTCACTGTGAATTTTAGTCTATATGCCTCAAAACATCCCTCGCGAAGAGTCGCGTGTCAAGAGGTAGAGGTTATGGAAATTTTCCCCGTTACAAATGGCGTTATCTATCTAATCGTCAAATTTGGTTTCCTCCTTTTAGTATCGCTGCTATGGCTGGCGCTTAACCCTAAACCTGCTGTGTAGCTAGGCGTAGGGGCATCAAGGCGAATAGTGCGGAAATTCAGGCGATCGAGTCCTCGCTTTTATCTGTCAGCCTTCTGGCGAATGGTCAAGCTGCGATCGCTACTTTAGCGGATGGCAACTACCAATTTTGCACGAAACCACAACCGCGTGATTGGCGGAATGGGGCAGGGGTATGTTTCAACTTTGCCAAGATCGGCGATCGCGTGGATGGATATTATGGCTATCCGCACTCGGATGAGTTGATTTGTTTGCGAGGAACAGTAGATGGCACAATGGTTACAAGAGAAGCCCTAGCCATATCTTGGGCTAGCAGAGAGTGGACTGTCATTCCTCAAACCGCTTTTAAGTGGGATGAAGAAGGTCATTTAACGCTCGATCGTGGCAAGATCGTTCGCACGTCTCATGGGGGAACGGGACGCACAGACTGGATCTTGTTCCGCGATGCCGGATTGGATACCGAGGGATTTTATCAATACAGCAAACCTGTGATGACCTCCCCCTCGCAATTGTGTAACTGGAATTAAAACTTGGAATTAAAACTTTAGATTCAAACTTTAGAAGGAGCGTAAAGTATCATGGCAATCAAATCTCAAGAGAAAATAATAAACCTCTGGATTGTGTTCTTGTTGGGACTGCTGTTTCACACGGACTTGGGCTTAATGCCCCTGTTTCATGAGTTGAGCGTGGCACATTCCCATTCCCAAGCATTGGCAGAAGTCGATCCGATCATGTGGTTGATGCTCGGCTTTTTTGTGCTGCCCATGGCTGCCATTATTGGAACTTCGCTTATGGAATCAAGGCGATACCGATGGGTTCATTTTGGCTTAACTGTGGTTTACTCCCTACTAAATTTCTCCCATCTTGTCGCTGACTTAATGGTTCAACCCATTGTTTGGTATCAGATTGTATTAATGGCGATTTTATTCGCGATCGGGCTTTTACTCAACCTAGTTTCGTTTCAATGGATCAAAGAATGGGGGCACACTCACCATCACCTTGGCGACAAAATACGAGCGTAAAAATTGGAGAGGATGAGGATTCACCCTACTAAGGGGCAAATTGTATTGCTAGTAATTGCTCAGAAGTGATCGTTTCTAAGCTTGCTGCTCCAGTCTGTTGAATTCTTTCCCTATCATCAATATTGGTTGCAATCCTTGAATGAATTTGCTTGATTAGAGCCTGCCATTCAACGGAGCTTAGATCGCTAACCAAAGTGATTTGAGGTTCCTCTTCTAGATCGATGTCCTCTTGTAGAATCAGGTTCACGATCGCATCTGCAAGCATTTCGTCCGCTTGTTCGGAATTTGTAGTACTACCATCAACAAGAAGTGTGACTTTATCATGGTTAGGATGCCCCAAGATTTGTTTTACTACTTTTTGAAGCTCCTCATATATCAGGGTTTGAGGCTGTAACCAATCAGGAAAAATAATTAAATTGATTTCTCTAAGAGGAAGGTTAAGCAAGTTCGGATTAACTATCTTTTTGAGATACCCATTGACATTCCAAGTAAGATTTCGGCCAAAAAAGTCACAATACTTACGATCGATAATATATTCAGTTTGATGGTTCAGTAGAAATTCTTTCAAAGCCCGACAAGGTCCACCTCTATTATATAAAGGATCTACGCCCAAATCTGAAATAATCCCATCCTCAACCACGATGTAGTCACCTTTTTGGAGATAAGGATGAAAGAAATTTAGAGCAAATAATGTTGTCTCATAAAAATGAGCGCCATCTTCGACTACAAGAAGGGGGTGTTTAATAGATTGCAAAAAATTATCTGTTAAAACGGAACTTAAATCATTTTGATCTCCTTCTATGAAGGTTACACGAGGATGATAGACATCTGTAACTTTATTGATGTCAATGGAATAGACATGACCATCGATTTTATAGGTGTCAAGCATGTCTGCAAACCAAACAGCACTTCCACCGGCGCAAGAACCTATTTCAATAATCGTCTTGGGTTGTAGTTCCCAAAGCAAAAGTGGATAGAGCGCCAAATCAAAAGGATTTTTTTGCATGCGGATGCCTCTATAGGCATATTTAAAACAAGCATTCTGTAAAGAGCTTAACGTGGGAGCAGGAAGTTCTGTATGCCAGTAAGCCGAGTCTTGACTAGCTTGCGTTGGCTTGTAAAAGCGAACTCCAGTGTAATCAACAATCTCAAGTTCAAACACAACATCCCTCACTCGTTCAAAATCATGAAGGGCTTCGCGACAACCTTCCCAATGACCATAATCATCTACTTGAATCGTTCCACCTGTAATCACAGAGTCGTATAGGTTGTTGAAAATATCCATAGTGGATTCATACCAGTCGCCATCTGCATGTAGAAGTGCAATCTTGCCGATCTTGTCGTGATACACAGGAAGCGTTTCAGCAAATAGACCCTGAACGGGTTCAATAATTGTTTGCACCTCTAATTGCGCAGAAATTCTATTTAGGTTCTCTGCGATCGGAGCTTTGAGCGTTCCTACACCATAGGGCGTATCATTTGCATGAACACCCTGATGGCGATCGATCGCTGAAGGCTCAGGCATTCCCTCAAAGGTATCAAAAGCATAGAGCTTTCGCGGTCTTTGGCTATAACGCTTAATTACAGAGGCCATCAATGCCGCTGCTCCTCCCTTAAAAGTCCCACATTCCACAAAATTACCCTCAATATCTTGAAGACAGATGTGCTTTGTTGCCGAATATAGAGAATATAACCTTGCTTCACTGAGTAAGGTAAAAGGATGTACTTGCTCGAGTAGTTCCCTAAACTCTTTAAGGTCGGGACGACTTACCCCGCTTACATCATAGTGCTGCAAGTGGATAGGTAGCTGCCAAGTAATACTCGGATCGGGAATATGATGAATGGGCTGGACATTTCCCCGCCATGCAACGCCCATAATTTGCATTGTCTGATATATCATGGTTTGCCAACCACGCGCTCTGAAATAATCTAAGCCGTGGGAAACTTCAGGGGAGACAAGATCGTGAAACAAAATCATGGCATTCTCTTCTGCCAGCGTTTCACAAATCACTGCATCATTGAGAGGGTATGGAGCATCATGATTACCATCAATGAAGATGAGAGACCATTTTCGATTGGATTGGGTAGCTAATTCTTCAACTTTTTGCGGACTAAATCCTCCCACTAGGTTTATCGTACCAATTACTCCTGCTGCTGTTAAAGACGAGCGAATACTCTCCAAGAATTCATCTCTCTCTAACAATGGATCGATCACATCAAGCTGAACGCCAGCTAGAGCTAAATGACAAGCCGACCAACCCATCCAGCAGCCAATTTCTAATGCTCTTTTACCTTTAAACTGAAGTGCATTATTGTAAAGGATATGCGCTTCATCTCGACTTAAAAAGCCAATGGTGGGCTGTCGTTTGTCAACATACCAATTATGGGGAATTTCCCTACGTAAGTAGGGCCATCCACAGGTATCAGTGTTCCCAGAAATCATATGGGGGAAACTCACGTCAGGATAGACAACTTCTAGACCGCTGGAAATATAGTCTTTCTTGCCAGCTAAGCCTTGGGTAATTTGTGTCATAGGTCTCTCTGGGATTTGTGGTTCAATAGACATGGTTGCTATTCCTTTTTCTGGGGCTTTTCTCAGTCTAAGATCTGTTTGGAATTGGGTTGCTAAAAATTGCTCGTCAGGAAGAATTGTTGGTAAGCTAGCTGCTCCTGCCTGATAAATGTTTTTACTGTTATCAATGTCAGTAACTATTCTCAGACTTACAAGCTTTAGCAGAGTTTGCCATTCAGCAGAATTCAACGCACTAACCAAAGCGATTTGAGGTTCCTCTTCTAGATCGATATCCTCTTGCATAATCAAATTCATCGTTAGCTCGGCTAACAGATCGTCTCCACTATTTACCTCCATATCGCTAGCATCGATCAAGAGCGTAATTGAGCCGCGATCGCTGTGTAAAAGTACTTGTCGGATAACTTGACTGAGAGATTGCCGAATCGCATCGGTTGAAGCTGACCAGTCAGGGAAAATAATTAGATTGATATCTCTTAGGGGCAAAAAATCTAGAGAAGTTGATTCTGGCTCTATTGGGAATGCATCTTTTGTCTTTCTCAGATAGCCATTGATATTCCAAGTTACATTTGTGCCAAAGAAATCGCAGTAGTTGCGATCGACTTCATATGCATCACCTCTTGTATCGAGGAATTCCTTTGATGCTTTAAGCGCACCTTCACAGGTCATGCCATCTTCAACGAGAATATATTCCCCCTGTCTGAGATAGGGATGAAAGAATTCTAAGACTTTAGATGTGGTTTCATAGGTATGATCGGCATCCTCAATCACCAATAAGGGACGAGGCAGAGCATGGAGGAATTCTGGTGAAAACACCGTTTCCAACCGACGACCATCACCACCAAGGAACGTGACGCGATCGCTGCGCACGAGATTCACAGGAATTAGATCGACAGAGTAAATATGCCCGTCAATATGGAAATTATCCAGCAAATCTGCCATCCATAACGCGCTACCGCCATATTTGGAGCCGATCTCAATAATTGATCGCGGCTTCACCTCCCAAAGCAAGAGCGGATAGAGCGCTAAGTCAAAGGGATTCTTGAGCATGGGAATGCCCTTATAGGAATAAAGATGAGCGCCGAGTTCGATTGGGAGCATGTTGTCCCGAGTTAGCTTGGACTCCCATATTCGCTCACGGGTTGGGGATTTATGCGCTTGTCTGTCTGCTAGAATCCTCAAGGTTTTGATTGCTTCATCCGCATAAAAGTGGCTGGGGTTGATGGCAAGTTCGGTTTCAGCGGCAGCAAGACTGGCTGGGATCTGTCCTGATGCTCTCAAACATAGGGATTTGAGGTAATGCATACCCTGTAGGGTGGAATCCTTGGCTAACAGTGCTTCTACAATCCCCAAAGCTGCTAAAGGCTTGGCATCGCTGAGGAGGGCGATCGCTTGCTCTATCTGTTCCACCAGTGAGTTTGACTGACTCTGATTGGATGGATTTTCCTGCAAGTCAAAATATTGAGGTTGAGAAGCTTCCAATCCAGATTTACTAGAAGCATGTTTGCGAACTTCTATGTCTGATTGAATACCATCCCAAATCTTATCAAATATAGTTTCCCAGTTATGTTCTCGGAGTAGGTAGTCACGGATTTTTTGACTGCGGTTGAGCAGTTCAGCTTCGGGCAGATTCAAAGCCCATTCGATAATCTGACGATTGCGATCGGGGTCGTGGGTCAAGAAAATCGCATCGGGGCAATCAAATCCGCTTTCGGGTGTGACTAATGGAATTAAACCTCTGGCACAGTTCTCTAAGATAGCGGTTGCCTGTGCGTCCAGTGTGGCGGTATGGATGTAAAAGTCACAGGTATTCACAACCCATTGATTTAGTGACGGATCGCCATTATTGATGCCACCTAAAAAGTTAAAACTATACTGGCGATCGTTGATGCGAACATCCACCATACCTTGAGGGGCTTTGAGCGACTGGCTTGCCACATTAAGTAGGGTGTCTAGACCTTTTAAGCTTTCGCAAGTAACATCAAAACCCTTATATGAACCGAGGGTACTGACATGTAGCATTTGGCGTTTGCCAATGGGATTGAACTGTTGTTTGACAAAGGGAAAATTCTGTAAGGCTACCCCAATATTGGAACGGATTAATTTGTGCTTGACTCGCGATTGAATAGAATCATCTACTTTGGCGAGGGTGCGATCGAACCAAACCTGACCGCAGAGCGTAAAAATTTTATTAACCGCCAAAAGTTGGCTTTCGACCTTGACCAAGTTGGGAACCCATTCTTGAGGAAATTCGGGAACCCAAGGCATGATGATATAGGTATTGGGATGACAGGCAGCTTGGGGAGTTAGGGCATTATCTTTGACCCAGTCACACTTAATCTGTCCAATACCTGAGGCTTCGGCTTGCTCGGGATTGTCCCAAGTCGGATGGCCTAAAAGAATATCTTGAGGATTTTCTGTGACTTTACCTGTACACCAGTTGGACTGATGAAAAGAGACCTTTTGGCTCAAATAATATTCTGCCCACTTGGCTAGCTCAAAGTTGTAAAACTCGTAGCGAGAATAACTATGTTCGCGGATGGCATAGCCAGTCAGAAAGAAATGCAGCATACTTGGCAAGACTTCTAGGTTGTGTCGGGATTATGTCAAGCCTACCCCTCAAATCGGAGATGCGATCGCATCGAGCCGTAAATCGCTAAAATTTTTAAAGTAGCATCCTAAAATCACCACCTAAAATTACCGAGATCCCATGAGCCAGCCCACTGAAACTATTTTTAGCAAGATTATCAATCGGCAGATTCCTGCGAATATTGTTTACGAGGACGATCTATCTTTGGCATTTCGAGATATTACGCCGCAAGCCCCCGTACATATTCTCGTAATTCCCAAGCAGCCGATCCCGATGTTGGCAGAGGCAACAGCTCAAGACCAAGCTCTGCTGGGGCATTTGCTGTTAGTAGCGGCTAAAATTGCCAAAGATGAAGGTCTCGATCGAGGCTTTCGCGTGGTCATTAATAACGGCGATCATGGCGGACAGACCGTGTTTCACCTGCACTTACATATCCTAGGCGGACGAGCTATGCAATGGCCACCAGGTTAATTGTAGAGGCAATTCATGAATTGCCTCTAGAGTCTATGTAGGCTTTGTTGTTTTGGCGCGATTGTCTGTCTAAAAACTCGCGATCGCACCCAAAAGTAAAAAACATGCCAGAATTAAAGCCAACCTAACGAGCTTAAAAGCTGACCAAACCCATGTGGATAATCAGCTCCAAAATGATATTCCCAATTTACTGCTGAGTTTACTAGCCTCGCACTGATATTTCCCTAAGCATGGGGATAGTGAGAACGATGGAAAATTGCAGTCATTCTACTCGCGCCAAATGCTGTGCTTAAGCCATATAGCAGCAATCCCGCAGGAATGCTCACAAAAGAAACACCAATGCCAAGACCGCAGACTAAAGGAATTGCTAGGAAAGTTTTTTGAACCGATCGCACGATTCTTCGATCTAGTTCAGGATCGATGAGGCGATTTTGGCTAGACATGTATTCCCAGTGCAAGTACTGAATTAAGCCTGTAATGAATAAATTTACCCCATAAACGATCGTGGCAGAATGATATTGCAGATTTTCTCCCAAAAGCGCTGTAGAAAAAGGAATCAAGGCAACAAACATCAAAAATAGAAGATTAAGCAGAATATGGTTGCGATCGGAACGTTTGACATAATGCGCCATCATTTGATGCCCAAACCACAACAATCCTAAAATAATAAAGCTCAGAAAATAAGCAAAGATCTTAGGACTTAGCGCAATTAACGCCTCGGTCAGTTTCAGATCGGAATCGGCATGGGGTGATTTGATCTCTAGTGCTAACAGCGTTAATACGATCGCAAAAGCCCCATCGATCAGAGCCTCAACCCGCCGATTGCTGATATCGTCATCGACATATTCATAAGGAACCGTATTACGAGAACCTCCGAGCGAATTCATAATCCGAAGGATAAAGGGACGCATTTGACCTTCATGTTATTTGTTCAGTAGCGGCAGTTCGAGATTATCCCTACGATTCTGGGCAAAAAAAGAATCTCCGATCTGTGATTTAGGAACGAAATATGTCGCTACTTCTTTGCTGATGTAGCAGCTTGTTCCCAAGCATCTCGCACCGCATGTTTGGCTTTTTCCCAATGTATGCGCGTATTGCCGTGAGTGTTCTCATAATCGCGCCTTAGTTCGGGTTCGAGATCGTTGAAGCTTCGACCCGTGTGAGCATAGTGAGCGTAACCTTCATAACCAATGCGATAGCCAGGTTGGTAGTCTTCATATTGCAAAGTTGGGTCAGCATAGGGACGAGTAGCATAGTTTTCGCGCCAATGATTATCTTCAAATGTGGGATTCACCCCCTCAGCTGTCTCTTTGCCTGCCAATCCCCCAAGCACCGAACCTACCAAGGCTCCCACGACTGCTCCGACCGGTCCGCCAACTACCCCACCGACTACGGTTGCGATCGTACCTGCTCCTGCGGCTCCCACTCCCGTACCTAGGGGATGGGCTCCCGGTTCACCCGAAATAGGATCGCGATTTGCATCATTTCGATCGGCTTCAACATTTGCATCACGCTCGGTTTCAACATCTTGATTACTATTCATATCGATTTTTCCTCTAAAACGTTTGGACTGAGATTGAAGGGTATGTAAGGTAAGTTATTTCTTCCCGATCCACTTTGCCGCGATCGCGCCCAAAGCAGCACCAACAATAGGATTGCTAAGAAACATAACTAGAGCAGGCCGATCCGCCAGCACATCATGAAAAATGTCAGGGTGAGCGTGATAGGCAAAACTAGCTAACTTGCTCACATCTTCCGCCTTCATCCGATTGGGATCGTGGGTAGTCAGACCCAACTGTTTTTCTAGCTCCCGATCGCTTAGCCCCCTCTTCTTCAGATTGTTTAAAAACTCCTTTGCAACATTTTTCTGTTCGTTGGGCTTGATTTGAGCGATCGCTTTTTGCAATTCAGGTTCCATTTGTGCGGTTGGAATGCGATCGGGGGTAAAGAAATTGCTGAAGAGGCTTCGCCGTTCTTCGCGTGAAGATCTTTGGGCAAAGTCATTGAAGCTTTGATACTGTTCGCTATCATCTGGTAGGGTTTCTCGATCGCCCCCTACCAAATCCTTCATCACTTGGCGTTTGTACTCATCACTCGTATTTGGCATATTCCCTCTTGATTTTTTTAGTAGTCAATCTCTCAGCTAGGCTGCTGATATTCAATCTGCTTAGACTGAGTATCGTAATGAGCGGTCAGAATCAACTGTTTATCTGGCGCATAAACGAAAACTGTCAAGTCGCGATCGGGAAAGTTATGGCGAAAGCCTTGAGTTAGGGATTTTGCCAGAGTCTTGACATCGTCGGGCAAAACCTTAGGTGAAATCACAACTCCCAATTTGTTGTTGTCACGCACATAGACATCTTTAATTAAGCCTTGGCTGGTTTTAATGACCCAATCGCCAAAGTTCTGACCTTGGGCAGAGTTGCCCCTCGCTAACTGTCCGTATTCTGCAGGTTGATTTGTGGCGATCGAACTAATGGATTGGGTCGTACTCGCTCCACAGGCAGTCGTAAAAATCAGGATGAAAGCTAGTGTGAATGCAGAGAAGAGCTTACGGGCATTTTCAGGAAAGTTCATTTTTCATGCCTAAGATTTAGTGGAATTCGATTTTTCTGTTCCTCTTTCGGCAAAGTATTTGTTTAAGAAAGTACTAGCAAAAGATAGGATAACGGGAGCAAGGATGAATGCCAAAAGTCCATTCATGCTGAACCCAGGTACAAGAATTGAAGCTAGCCATAGACAAAATCCATTGACCACTAAAGAAAAAGCTCCCAAAGTTAAAAAAGTGAGAGGAAGCGACAGAACCGAAAGTACCGGTCTAATAGAAGAGTTAACGAGTCCAATCACGATCGCTGCTAACATCGCTGAGGGAAAGTTGGCAATGTCTACGCCTGGCACAATAATGTCAACCACAAGTAGACTCAAGGCAGTTGCCAAAATGGTAAAAAAGTATCCGAGCATATTTTTCTCCTAATAAATTTCGTAGTTAGTTATTTGTCGTTTGTTCTTGATGCTTAGTAATCGCCCACACAGCATGGATGCTTCCAGGTACCCAACCTAATAAGGTCAGCCCAATGTTGATTAACAAGGCGCTACTGAACCCATAGGACAGAAAAACGCCCACGGGAGGCACAACAATTCCCAAAATAATTTGAAGTATTTTCATCGTTAATTTCCTAAATAATTTCCTAAACGATTTCAGCGAATCTAATCAATGCTTAGCTTGTCTACCCTGCCAAAGGGTTTGAAGCGTCGATTTTAATTGCTCTTTCACCTCGTGCTCTTTGCGAGCAATTACCGTACCCAGATCGCCCAGATCGCTCTCAAGTTTTGATTGCTTTTGCTGTAAGGGTAAAGTTTCACTCGTTTCTGCTTCGGTTTTGGTCTTGTGATACCAAGTTTTGGCATTTTCCCATTGGTGCTTGACTTCACCGTAGCGATCGCCATAACGAGCTAGTAGCTTCTCATCCAAGCTTTCCAATTGGGATTTGAGCTTGAGATATTGTTGCTGAAACTTGACTGAATCATGGCTTTCTCTCACGGTGCTAACCGCTTGACCAACTGCCGACTTCATCGAGTCCTCAGGCGCGTTGGCATCGATATTAATCAAGACAATCCCAACTTCTCTATCCAACTGTTTTTGTTGCTCATCAATCTGAGCTTGAATTTCTTGTAGTTTTGCGCGTTGCCGATCGATTTCTTGCTGTCTTTGATGAATGCCCCCCTCGATCGCTCCTTGAATAGACGCTGTTATTTCCTCAGGTCCATGCTGTCCTCTTCCTTTCAAATCGGCAATCATCGCAGAAGCTGCATCTTTGACAATCAGCCCAATCTCCCCTGTGCCTTCTTTTAATTCCGAGATCGTTTGAGAGACTGCATCTCTGACAATTTCTCGAATGTTTTCAACTCTCAGCTTTCCCTTTCCCTTTGCCTGCTCAAGGTTAGTATTGATTTTTTGTCTAATTGGTTCAGACATAGTTTGTATATCCAAATTTTTTGTGGAGTATAGAACCCATTTGAGATCTTAAGAAGTGGCTGCAAGTCTCTTCAGCATTAG
>NZ_JAZBJZ010000122.1:0-15888 GCF_036349135.1 Tumidithrix elongata BACA0141 | reverse complement strand
AGGGGGATGCCCGATAGGGCAGGGGGATCAAACCTCTCGGTTCCAGCAAGTCGGCCTGATTTGTTCCGAAATCCTTAACCCGAACTCAGGTTAGGTAGACTTGTAGAGGCAATTCATGAATTGCTCCTACGCACTCATTTACACACTCATTTAGGATTGCTATAGAATTTCTTAGGAGCAGCGATCGCATGACAATTCTTTCTGAAACTTGGCAACATGGTTTTCTCCCGACCAATCACCTTCGCCTGCACTATGTCACGCAGGGGGAAGGCGAGCTAATGCTGATGCTGCATGGCTTTCCTGAGTTCTGGTATTCGTGGCGACATCAAATTCCTGAGTTTGCTAAGGACTACAAAGTTGTAGCGATCGACCTGCGGGGATATAACGAAAGCGATAAACCTATTGCCCTTGAAGCCTATACGATCTCCGAGTTTATTCTAGATGTTAAGGGAATCATAGAAGCACTTGGCTACGATCGCTGTACGCTGGTATCCCATGACTGGGGTGGCACGATCGCATGGCACTTCGCCTATGCCTATCCCCAGATGTTAGATAAACTCATCGTTCTGAATCTTCCTCATCCCGCAAAGTTTGCCGAGGGCTTGCGAACCCTACCTCAGCTCTTGCGAAGCTGGTATATCTTTTTGTTCCAACTCCCTTGGTTGCCAGAATTCCTGTTGCAGTGGAACAATTGTGAGGCAATTGGGAAGGCATTCTCAGAGGTAGCGATCGATAAAACCGCTTTTTCTCAAATCGATCTCCAGAACTATCGAGAAGCGGCTGCTAAACCGGGATCGCTTACAGCCATGTTGAACTACTACCGCAACGTGCGATCGGCACTGCCGTCAAAGCAGTGGGATGTATTAGAGATTCCCACCTTGATGATTTGGGGTGAAAATGATGCTGCCCTTGGGAAAGAACTCACCTATGGAACGGAAGCCTACGTTCGCAATCTCACCCTTCGCTATATTCCCCATTGCAGTCATTGGGTGCAACAAGAACAGCCTCAACTGGTGAATCAGTATATGCGCGAATTTTTATCGCCATCAAACTGAGGAAGGAGTCGCAAGCTTTAGCCCGATGATTCCAAGGATAATCATGGCAATGCAGACAAGACGGGTAAATTCACGGGATTCGCCAAAGAGCATAATTCCCACGATCGCCGTGCCCACCGTACCAATTCCCGTCCAAATCGCATAGCCCGTTCCGATGGGCAGAGTTCTCAGGGCTTGAGCTAAAAACAGAAAACTGACGATCAGTGCCGCGATCGTACCAATACTGGGTAGAAGCTTGGAAAATCCATCGGTATATTTGAGTCCAGTTGCCCATACAATTTCTAGCACACCAGCCAAAATCAGGTAGAACCAATCCATAAAAATTTTTCTAATGTTTCAATTTGCTCGGATATCCAAGGGATTCAGGTCACTCGATAAACCGAATAAATTTCACCTTAGGATCGAGCAGAGATGAGTACTTGGCAGCTTTGAGTTCGATCGCTTGGAGTTGTCCGATCGCTAAACCACAGGGTCTACCGTATTTGGCTTTAACGCGATCGCTGGCGATATTCAGAGCCGTTCGGGCCCGTTCCACAAAATCCGCGAGGTCGTAATCTCCATCTTGGCTAAAGTACTCTTTCACAACCAAAGAGGGAGAATAGCAGGTTTCTTCAGAGCCATCGGGCCAAGCGATTTGAAAGTTGATTTCGGGCATAGTTTAAAGTTATTGGTTCTCAGATTTTGGGAGTAGCCGAATTATTATGGTATCGCAACAACTAACAGCCAACAGCTAATGGCTAAACGCATTAAGCAGTTGGTCGTAGCATTCTACATGCATTTTAGCGGAAGTTTCCCAAGTGTAGTAGTTCAGAATGGACTGACTGTTTAACGCTAGGGAACGAGCGAGATCGGGTTGAACGATCGCTTGCATTGCCTCTGCGATCGCATTTGAATCATTGGGATCGACGAGCAATGCCTGTTCTGGGGATAAAAACTCCGTAAAGGGTGGAATATTGGAGGTAAGGACGGGTAATCCTGACGCGATCGCCTCTAACACCACCAGCCCCCAACCTTCTTTGACAGAGGGAAATACAAAGGCATCGGCACAACGATAAAGCGAGGGCAATTCATCATTGGAGATCCCACCCGTTACGATTAGAGACTTACCGATCGCAATCCCTTGGTCTTGGACGCTAGCGAAAAATTCGGTGCGATAGGCTTGGTAATCGAATAGGGTCGCGCCACCAGCAATAACCAACTGGGCATCAGGACAGTCTGCCAATACTTGTGCGAATGCTTGTAAGAGTGCGATCGAGTTTTTGCGCGGTTCGATGCCGCCCACCGTGAGATAAATGGGCGAACCCGTCAGTCCAAATCTCTGTTTGAGTTGGGATTCCAAACCACTAGGCTGTGAGGAAAATCGCTGTGTATTGATGCCGTTAAGAACTCGTGGCGCGTGGATTTGATAATGCTTTTGGAGTTGGGCTTGCCATCCATCGCTCACGCAAAGGCAAAGTTCGGCTTCACGAATGGAGCGATCTTGGCATTGTTGGAGATAGGGACTGTTGTAGTCCTCGATATGATGAACGGTGCGAACAAAATGAGGGATTTTTTGCTGTTGTCGCAGAATGGCTAGGGCATTGGCACTGATACAGTCTTGGGCGTGGTAAATGTCATGAGTTCGCTCAGATTGGCTCAGATAACTAACAAATTCCTGAATGCGTTGCTGAATCAGCGCGTCAATATCAGAAAGAGCAGGCTTGGCGGGGATAAATTGGGTTTCGCAGGACAGAACGCGATCGAATCCAGTTCCATCTTTATCCAAAGCATAAATGCAAACTTGATGTCCCAACTTCTGCAATGCTTCGCCGAGTTCTAATGTATGGATGACGCTCCCTCTCGGCTTGGTAGCATAGGTGAGTAAAGCGATGCGCAATTGGTTCTGCTTTGTCATGACTTCAAGTTATGGCAGGATATCCAAAACAACAGCTAAAGCTCCACGAATATCTTGGATTAACTGATTTTCTAGTTGACCTAATTTCCTCACAAATCTTTCTTGTGATAAAGATCGCACCTGAAAAGTATCGGCTGTAGAAACTTTTATCAGTCCGTTATCTTTAGTTGGCTCAAGTTTTACCATCCAAGGATAAACTGTATATCTATCTTTCCAATCAGTAATTGGAACAATAACTTTTAAAGGTAAAATTCCGATAGCATCGTTACTAACAATTACAACTGGACGGATTTTACCAATCTCATTCCCAACGATTGGATTTAGTTGGACTAGCCATATTTCACCTCTATGCATATTCGTAGAAGTCTTCTCCATCAAGAGCCGTAAAAGCTGTTAGTTCTGGATCGTTGATGTAGTCCTCGACGGCAAGGAGCGCAGCAATTTGTAACTGCTGGTTGATTTGTTCGCGGGTAGGAATAGCTGTCTGGGCTTGTAAAGTCTGTAAAAGAGTTTCTGCTATGCGAAAACAATCTTCTTGAGGAAGTTTAGGAATAGCTTGAAGGATATCTATAGTCGTAATCATATTTCTCCTTTTATTAGGTAATACAGTGTGAAAGCTTCTTATTGCTATAAATAAATTCAGCTAGAACTGCATCATGATTAATGGAGGTATCTGTATAGCCACTACCTTTGGCAACAGGTTTAAGCATTCGGGGCTTTTTGGGAGTTTCTGTTTTCTGCTGAGTCATGGTGTTTTCTCCTATTGTATCAATCCGATTTATTGCAACCAAACGAGAGAGTTGAGCATTTTCTCGATCGCTAAAGGGGTAATGGTCGTGTTCTTTACACAGAAATACTGTTCTTCTTCTACTTGCAGGGAATAATATGGTGTGCGGGGTGATTCTAGCCGTGCTGGGAAGCTACCAAGTTTGGGTTGAGGAACCCTTAACTGTTCTGGAGTTGGCGTTTTATTTGCTCCGTTTAATTGCCCAAACTCAATAATCACTTTGCCCAAAGTCTGTGTTTGCGATCGGTATGCAAATTCCCCATAGCCACCCCCAACGCCGCCAGCGATCGCATAAAAATTAAAACAGGCATTTTTATCGTTGCGATACCGAATTTCGTAGGACGATCCTTCCCGACAATCTCCTATTCTCGGCGCATCGGCAGCACATAGCTTTAAGCTCATTTGCGTGACTCGGAAGCCCTCAGGAATATAGCTGGGAACTGCCACGGGAATTCCTAAGGACTTGAGTGCGGACTGTTGAGCGTCAGACAAATGGGTTGTTTGCGAATAGGCAGGCTGTAGGAAGTTGGATAAACTCGCCGCACAAACGATAAGCGCGATGGTTGTTTTTCTTTTAGGCATCGTTCTTGCCTCAATTTACACTAGATAATCATACCAAGTGAATTAGGGCTTCAATCAAGGTTTGGTTTTGTGCGTCTGTACCAACGGTAATGCGGAGTTTGCGATCGATCCCTGGTTGTTTGAAATACCTGACGAGAATGCCGCGTTCTTTGAGGGCGAGATAAATCGCTTCGGCATTGCCATTCGGTGGGGTAACAAAAAGGAAGTTGGTTTGCGAATCGGGAACCTCAAAGCCCAGTTGCTTCAGATCGATCGCTAGTTTAGCTCGCGAGGCTTTTACTTTTTCAGCGCATTCGTTTTTATAGGCTTGGTCGCGCATGGCAGCCGCCCCAATCGTACAAGCGATCGCATCGATATTATAACTTTCCTTGACTTTAAATAATCCCTCTAACAGTTTGGGATTGGCAATGCCAAAACCGAGGCGCAATCCTGCGAGAGAATATCCCTTAGAGAGGGTGCGGCTAATCAAGACATTCTCAAATTCGCTGACGAGAGAGAGTGCGTTCTCATTGGCAAAATCTACATAGGCTTCGTCGATTAGCAACACGCCTTTGAGGTTGGCGGCGAGTTGACGCAGGTCGTCGTTCGCCACGACATGACCCGATGGACTGTTGGGCGAAGCCACAAAGGTGACCGCTCCATTTGCCTCAATCAAGGCTTCAATGGGAAGGCGATTATTCTCGCCGTAGGGAATCTCGACCACCTCGGCAGCTTGAATTTCGGCTAGGGTTTTGTAAAGAACGTAGGTGGGGGTGGGATAGACAACTTTACGCTGCGTCTCGGCACACGATCGCACGATCATCGTCAAAATTTCATCGCTGCCATTGCCAGCAATCACCCAATTTAAGGGCACACCTAAGACATCGCTAATCGCCTGCCGAAAGTCATTGGCAAAGGGATTAGGGTAGCGCCGCAAGAATTCACCGTCTAGATTGTGTAGGGCTGCGGTAACTGCGGGAGAAGGCGGATAGGGGTTTTCGTTGGTGTTGAGTTTGATAATACTGGTTCCGGGCTTGGGTTGCTCGCCGGGGATATAGCCTGCCATTGCATCAACGGCGGGACGAAAGTAGCTGTTCATTAAGATTGCAAGCAAATGAAAACGACTTATCTATCTTAATTCAGCCACGATCGCTCATGGACAAATTTTATCTTTCCCCTCTTCTGCGCCTGTGCTGTGGAGATTTAGGGCAAAGTTATTTATGTTGCTCAGAATGTTGCAGTATGATTATTCTAGAACCAGTCATTACTCGTACAATTGGATTTATCAGGACTTGAATTGCTCCAAATTGATCATTTCTGTTCTTAACCCCTCCATAATAATGTAGGGTGGCATCATTGCATTGATAAAGCGAAATCGATAGTGTCGCTCAACCCCTTTCTTCTCTAAAATATTACCTCTAGACTCTTCGCAAAATTGATTAAGATGTCGATTAAAAGCAGAAGTTGTGGTGTATTCCTTACCTAAAATTCTTGACAATGGCTCTCTAACATCTACTGCACGAAAGCAACCTGTCTCATCTTTTTTTGCCAAAGCACAGGCAAGTAAAACCTTGGGATAAATTGTTTCTTGTCTTGAGCTAGAAATTGAGGTTGAATAAGTACTCATGATACTATGCTGAGCATTTTCACAAGCTTGTTTGATGGCTCTACTTAAATGATTGACATTAATACTAGAACTATTTTCTCGTATTGCTGACTGAGAAGCATACAAGGCTAATAAGTGAACGTAATTTGGCAAGCCTTGAGAAAGAAAAACGATGGACTGCATTATATTCTGTTCCATATTCATGGATAGAAGTTCTAATCCTTTTCGTAGAATTTCGGTAAGTTCATCAGATGACATTCTTGGCATCTGGATTTGAATAAGTGCTCTCTCAATTGACAAATGTTCTGCGATTAATTCCTCTACGGAGTTTGCAACTCCTACTAATATGAGCGTTATATTAGTAGAATGATCCGAAAGAGTCTTAATGGTATCAGCCATCGAAGCTGTAAAATAGGAGTCACGCTTGAGTCTATCCATCTCATCAACAATAATGATTGCTGAACCAACTATTTGTCGTTGAAGACGAACTCGAATGAACTCTGGGTTGACTTGATGTTGCTCAAAATCTAAGGTCTGTGTATTCTCAAGTTCTAAAAAAATCTTGCACCATAATTGTTCAAATCTATCTTCAGTATCACAATTGACAATAACTGACTTTAAATGCTCTTGAGAGCCTCTTAGTATCTTCAGTAATACATTTGCAAGGGAAGTTTTGCCTACTCCTCTCTCCCCAAACAAAATTGCATGCTGTCCACGCTGACTGACCGCACCCATAAGTCTATTGAGTTGGTTAACTCTTCCAGCAAATAAAGCCTGATTGTCAATTGGGGCACTTGGAGTAAAGACTTCTCCTGAGCGCATAAATCGTACCATCATGTCAGGTGATTCTGGTATTCCTGAACTCGTCATTGACTAGATCTCTTCTTTATAAGACTTACTTTGTCTAGACTACATCATATCTGAGTAAATTTTGTTTCGTTCGATGCGATCTTAACAAATCAGTGTAAAGAAAGGTATTTTTTATGCAATATTTCAGTCAAGAGCTTGTTTTCAAATTTGGGCTGTGCCTAACCAATCTTTCGAGTTTGACTTGGTATCTCATAAGTCCATCAGAAACATTGTCACGTCTTATTGATAAAGGCATTAAAAGAGATTTATCCACCATCTACCGCTTAAGCGTGAAGCAATAATGGTTTTGGGAGGCGATTCATAACAGAATATGTACCACAAGTGATTTGAAAGAGACTTTAGAAGCGATCTTGCACTACATTTCATCAGGGTCAATTCCCAATGCTTTGAGCCTTTCGGCAAAACGTTGGGCTTTTTGTTCTGCTTGTTGTTTCGCTAGGTTTGCTTGTTCTGCGATCGCTTTTGCACTTTCTGCGCGTTCCTCAGCAGTTAGATATCTTACCCCATTGCGATCGTACCAATAGAGCCACTCGCGATTCCAACCGATATGATCGCCCTCTTCAAAGCCGATCGCTAGTTCAATATCGGGTAGCCAAACTCGATTATTTTCACTAGATATCAGTTCGTATTTCCCTGCAATTAGTTTATAGACTTCCAATCTTTGCCTATTTTTAAATCTGCCTCTTCTACCAGAAAAAGGATTGTAAATCGCATAATACAGAATTCCTAAGGTTTGATAATCGGCTAACTTATCTTCATATTCACTGTTATAGCGTTCGGAAATGACTTCCAAAGCTAAGATCGGCATGACATTTTGCTCTTCCCACAAAACATAGCTAAGTCTGCCTCTCTCTCCTGTATTACGTTTCACACCAACCGCAAGAAATCCATCAGGCACGATCGCAGGTTTATCGGGATCGTAGTAAACAGCCATATCTACACCAAAATACCAGTCATCCCGATTTGTCCAGATAAATGCTAATAAACTTAGCAATAGATTGGGAATGTCGTTTTGAAGCTGATTGTCCACAGGAGTTTCGTCTGAAGAAGGCAATTCCTCGGCAGTTGGTAGGCGGCGATATTCTGAAGGTACAGTAACCATAGCTTTTTGGCATGTTAGGTTAGCTTTATTCTGTCATAGTATAGCAATCAAGACTAAGCTTGTGGGAAATATGCATTCCGTCTCTAATACCGAATCTACGATTTTAAACCTCATTCAGCCCTTTGATGCGAAGACCGATCGCGAACAGATCGATCTACTCCAAGCCTTAGGGCGAATTTTAGCAGAGGATATCAAAAGCGAACTCGACTTTCCCCATTGGGATAACTCATCTATGGATGGTTATGCCTTTCGCCATGCCGATTTAGAGGAAGTCGAACAGCTTGCGATCGCTTCCCAAGACATTCCTGCGGGGTCAACTGAGGCACCACCACTAGGAAAAGGGGAATGCGTTCGCATCTTTACAGGCGGGATGTTACCAGAGGGAGCAGACACCGTAGTAATGCAAGAGGATGTGGAGATTGTTGGGGTATATCTTCGGTTAAAAGCACCATCTACCAAAGGCGAATATGTACGACACCAAGGAGAATTCTATCGATCGGGCATAACGCTTTTAAGCAAGGGAACCAAGCTCGTCGGCACAGATTTGGGGGCTTTAGCGGCGTTGCGTTGCCAGACAGTACCCGTTTATCGTCAGCCCAAGGTAGCAATTTTTTCTACAGGCAATGAGTTGGTTAGTCTAGCGAGTCAAGACCCGCTCAAGTTAGGGCAGATTATTGATTCCAATCAGTACACATTAGCGGCACTGGTAACGCAAGCAGGGGGAATTCCTTTGCTGATGGGAGCCGTTCCCGATCGCCAAGAATCCTTAAGGTCAGCCATTGAAACCGCGATCGCTTCCGCAGATCTCGTAATCTCCTCGGGTGGGGTATCTGTGGGTGACTACGATTATATCGATCGCATTTTGGCTGAGATGGGAGCTGAACTGCACATTCAATCGGTAGCAATTAAACCGGGGAAGCCGCTGACGGTGGCAACTTTCTCTTCTTCCCTAAATAACGCTCTAACTGCTTCTGGGGAAAAACGGTGTCAACTTTATTTTGGCGTTCCGGGAAATCCTGTCTCGGCAATGGTGAGTTTTTGGCGATTTATTCGGGGTGCGATCGCGAAACTAGGTGGCGGCAATGCTTCCAGTTGGTATCCCCAATTCATCCTCGCGCAGACTACCCAAGATCTCCATGCTCAGGGTAGGCGAGAAACCTATCTTTGGGGGCATTTAGCTTGGAAGTCTGGTCGAGCCATCTTTGACCCCGTCGAAAATTACAGCTCGGGTAACTTAATTAGTGTCATCGGCACGAATGCGTTAGCAATTTTGAAAGTTAATCAGACCTATGTGCCCGCAGGAGAAACCGTGGCGATCGTGCAGATTTAGGCAACTATCAGCGCCCGAAATTCTTCATGTCTGCCTATTTAGGCTAAGGGCGATCCCAGGGGAATTACATGTATGGCAAGGGGTGTAGGTTTTCTTTACCATGCTTCAGAGCGCGATAGATTCGGTTAGTAATCATGTTCGTAGCGATCGCCACTTCAATGAAAGCGTGAAATTACTGCTAGTTTTGTCAGCTATTCCTCACCTAAGGTACAGATGTTGTATATATCCATACGATTGCGATTTCAAGGGGAAAGTAGGATGACAAAGATTTGAAAACCTTGGCATATTTTTCTGCCAGTCTTTACGAGGAAATAATTAATTATGAGTGGGAATGAGTCGCGGCTCCAAGCTATTTATCAAATCACCAATCGAGAGCCCATCCCCCCTAAAGCTCCCAAACGATTGGAAGAAATGTGGGCTACGGATGTGTTTAGTCTGAGCAAGATGCAATCCTGTCTTCCCAAAGAGGTGTTTAAATCTGTAAAGAAGACAATTCAAACGGGTGATAAGTTGGATGCCACTGTAGCGGATGTGGTGGCGATCGCGATGAAAGACTGGGCAATCGCCAAAGGGGCGTTGTACTACTCTCACGTATTTTACCCACTCACCAACGCCACTGCGGAAAAACATGACGGGTTTATCTCGGTACAGGGAGATGGCTCGGTGATTTCTGAATTCGCTGGGAAAGTCTTGGTACAGGGCGAACCAGATGGATCGTCTTTCCCCAATGGTGGCATTCGTTCTACCTTTGAAGCCAGAGGCTATACGGCATGGGATGTCACGAGTCCAGCCTATGTGATGGAAACCGATAACGGCATCACCCTATGTATTCCCACTGTTTTCATCTCTTGGACAGGAGAAGCTCTCGATAAGAAAACACCGCTTTTACGCTCGATCGCAGCGATGAACAAAGCTGCCACCAAGGTATTAAAGCTGTTAGGACATACTAATGTCGCTCCTGTAAATTCCAGTTGTGGTGCCGAGCAAGAATACTTTCTGATCGATGCTAATTTTGCCAATAGCCGTCCCGATCTCTTGTTAGCAGGCAGAACCCTATTTGGTAAGCCCGCCGCCAAGGGTCAGCAATTTGACGATCACTATTTCGGTGCAATTCCAGAGCGCGTTCAAGTTTTCATGCAAGATGTGGAAGAGCGCATGTACAGACTGGGAATTCCTGCCAAAACCAGACATAACGAAGTTGCTCCAGGACAGTTCGAGCTAGCACCTTTTTTTGAAGCGGCAAACGTAGCCTCCGACCACCAACAGCTCACGATGACGATCCTGCGTCATACGGCTAAAAAACATGGCTTTATCTGTCTGCTGCACGAAAAGCCCTTTGCGGGCATTAATGGCTCTGGGAAACATGTCAACTGGTCAGTGGGTAATGCTACCCAAGGCAACCTGTTAGACCCCGGTGACGACCCCCACTCCAATGCCCAATTTTTGGTCTTTTGTGGTGCGGTAATTCGTGGCGTGCATAAATATGGTCCCCTCCTGCGTGCCGTCGTTGCCACCGCCAGTAACGACCACAGACTAGGAGCCAATGAAGCGCCACCTGCGATTATCTCTGTCTATCTAGGTTCTCAACTCGAAGATGTGTTCGAGCAAATTAGCAAGGGCGATGTTAAGAGTTCCAAGCACAAAGGAATTATGAACCTCGGTGTCGATACTTTACCTATCTTCCCGAAAGACCCCGGCGATCGCAATCGCACATCACCCTTTGCTTTTACTGGGAACCGTTTTGAGTTTCGTGCTGTCGGTTCAGGTCAATCAGTTTCTGGTCCATTGGTTGCCATGAATACCATCTTGGCAGATTCTTTGGATTGGATTGGCAATCGACTAGAGAGCGACCTCGCCAAGGGAACTGAACTCAACGTTGCCATTCTCTCTGTACTCAAAGAAGTGATGGACGAGCATGGTGCTGTTGTATTTGGTGGCAATGGCTACTCAGAAGAATGGCACAAGATGGCAGTAGAAGAGCGCGGCTTAGCCAATTTGCGAACCACCGCAGATGCCCTACCTGTCTTGAAGGAAGGATATATTGAAGATCTGTTTCAAAAAACAGGCGTGCTTTCTCCTGTAGAACTCGCCAGTCGTTTTGAAGTCTATGCCGAACAGTACCTTCTTTCCATTGAGGTAGAAGCGAAACTCGTAATCAGCATGGCAAAAACCCTGATTTACCCTGCCGCCGTGAAATACCTGACTGACTTGGCAAATGCGATCGCTTGTTTAAAAGAAGTTGGCATTGCGTTTGAAGTAGAAAGTGCTGAGAAAGTTTCTACACTGCTCAAGTCGATGACAGACTCCGTCACCAAATTAACGGAAGCTCTGGGCAAACACGATTTTGCGACACCAGAAGAGCATATGCAGTACGCTGCCCATACGATTCGTCCTTTAATGGATGGCGTGCGGAAGTATGCCGATGCCCTTGAAGGTGAAATTGCCGACGATCTGTGGCCATTGCCCACCTATCAAGAAATGCTGTTTATCAAATAGCCTTGATACCTCTTACTTACTAATGGTAAGAGGCGATCGCGTTATTCCTACATCCTAAACACAAACAAGAAGACCGTCCATTGAGAACGGTCTTTTTTCTTGCTGTTATATTCTACTAACTATTTGTAGGCTTCTGTTAGGCGATCGCGGTAATACATGCCAAGTTTCTAAGGGGGATGCATTAGGCGATCGCTGAAGGAATTCTACACAAACAGTTTGAAATGGGCACAGGATTCAACTACAAACCTCTGACCATTTCAAATTCAAATGGAAGTGCTATTTAAAAATTATCTTCCAGCCTTTGGCGATACTCGCCAGACGTATCACTGGAAGGGCCTGAAACCATAAACACCACAAGTCCTTGTGACGTGATACAGCGAATCGCGCCCCGATAAGCCCCCCTTATTCCGAAAGTTGACTCCCCAACCGTAGAAAATTCTCTTGAAAAGCCGCCGTTGCGCATAGCATCTTCGGCTCTAATCATGCATTGACGCTGAGATAGGTTTGTCGATTGCCAACTCCAGTTCATACCGGGAGCCTGTTGGGCATAGGCAGCGGTGGGAACCATAGCTATCAATGTAGATACTGCTGCCAAAGAAAATGACTTTAAAGCTTTCATAATCCTCACTCGATGTAACAAATACAAGATTTTGACACTTAATTAGACGTATCTTGCCCTTTTTGTGTGCCCAATCTATAGGCGATATAGCAATCAGATTCATAGGTAGGGGCAATTCATGAATTGCCCTTACATGCAGCATTTTCCAGATCTGCAAGTTAGAAATTATCTTCCAGTCCTTGGCGATAGTCACCAGACGTGTCACTAGAAGGACCTGAAACCATAAACACTACAAGCCCTTTCGAGGTAATACAACGAATCGCCCCCCGATAAGCACTCCTAACGCCAAAAGTTGACTCCCCAACTGCAGAAAAGTTTCGCGAAAAGCCAGCATTACGCATAGCATCTTCGGCTCTAATCATGCATTGCCTTTGAGACAGGTTTGTAGACTGCCAACTCCAGTTCATACCGGGAGCCTGTTGGGCATAGGCAGCGGTGGGAAGCATTGCGATCAATGTAGATACTGCTGCCAGAGAAAATGACTTTAAAGCTTTCATGATCCTCACTCAATGTAACAAATACAAAATTTTGGCACTAAACTAGACGTATGTACAAGCACAAAAATAATCTACACGCTCAATTTATGTTTAATGTTTAGTTGAGGTAATTCAACTAGGTAACTGAGTCATTCATTCAGCATAACGACTTTGCTGAGCGCTTACTTAAAAGAATGACATCGATACTGACATTCGTTATCTCAGTTGCAATTTTTGTAACGGTAATCTAGGGCAAGCGATCCATTGATTTTGGTAGCATAACCTCTTCAAAATCATACTAGCCGTCAGAAATATCTTGCAAAAAAAGCGAATTGGAGCAAATTTAATTGGGCGGGTATCCCTACGCTTGACCGTCTATGACAACGTATCTAAATACTTAATAATAGTACTCACTTAACAAAACGATACATAAACCTATGGCAGTTAAACAAGAAGACCCAAAGCGATCGCGCGCTCGGCTGATTGGCAACATCATGTTGCTCGTTGGTGCAGGCCTATTGATGATCAATATCTTTTTGCCTAACCTATTTGGACCTCAGATTCCGCGAGTTCCCTATAGCTTTTTTATCAATCAGATTGAAAGCCACGAAATTTCCAAAGTTTTTATCGGTCAAGATTTAATTACCTATCAAGTCAAGGGCAAAACCCCCGAAGTCCCTGGTGACGTGCTTGCCACAACACCGATTTTTGACTTGAAATTACCTGAGTTGTTAGAGCAAAATGCGGTTGAGTTTGCCGCAGCACCCGTCCAAAAAAGTGGTTGGTTTGGAACCTTACTGAGTTGGGTAATTCCCCCCTTGATCTTTGTGGGAATTTTTCAACTATTTAATCGCGGCGGCGGTGCTCCCGGTGGTTTGCAAATTGGTAAGAGCAAAGCCAAGGTTTATGTAGAAGGAGATTCTCCTAAAGTTTTGTTTGCTGATGTAGCAGGTGTGGATGAAGCAAAGGCAGAACTGGTCGAAATCGTAGAGTTCCTCAAAACCCCTGAAAAATATACGCGCATCGGGGCAAAAATTCCCAAGGGCGTTTTGCTCGTAGGCCCTCCTGGAACTGGTAAAACCCTGATGGCAAAGGCAGTGGCAGGCGAGGCAGGCGTTCCATTCTTTAGCATCTCTGGCTCTGAATTTATCGAACTATTCGTCGGTGTCGGTTCCTCTCGCGTGAGAGACCTATTTGACCAAGCGAAAAAACAGTCTCCTTGTATTGTGTTTATTGACGAACTCGATGCGATCGGTAAATCTCGCTCTAGTGGTGGCTTTTACGGCGGTAACGACGAACGCGAACAAACCCTTAACCAGCTCCTCACTGAAATGGATGGTTTTGGTGTAGATGGTACGACTGTGATTGTGCTTGCCGCAACCAACCGTCCTGAAGTACTTGACGCGGCTCTATTACGTCCCGGTCGCTTCGATCGCCAAGTGTTGGTCGATCGCCCCGATAAATCTGGTCGCGAAGCCATCCTCAAGATTCATGCGGCAAAGGTAGTTTTAGACCCCAGTACAGATTTGAAAGTGATCGCTACCCGTACTTCTGGGTTTGCTGGGGCTGACCTCGCCAACTTGGTGAATGAAGCCACACTGCTTGCCGCCCGCGCTGGTCGCGATACGGTTAAAACCGAAGACTTTGCCGAAGCGATCGAGCGTGTCGTCGCAGGTCTAGAAAAGAAGAGTCGCGTTCTCAACGAAAAAGAGAAGAAGATTGTTGCCTATCATGAAGTCGGTCACGCCCTTGTGGGTGCGCTTGCCTCAGGTAGTGGCAAAGTGGAAAAAATCTCCATCGTGCCCCGTGGTATGGCAGCTTTAGGTTATACCCTTCAGTTACCTACGGAAGATCGCTTCTTGCTCAGCAAGGAAGAACTCGAATCCCAAATTGCTACCCTGCTAGGCGGTCGCTCGGCGGAAGAGTTGATTTTCGGAAGTATCACCACAGGTGCATCGAACGATCTACAACGGGCAACCGATCTTGCCGCACAAATGGTGACGAGTTATGGCATGAGCAAGGTGTTAGGCCCTCTTGCCTATCAACAAAGCAAAGGTGACTTTTTAGGTGGTCAGAGCGCAAGCCGTACGGTCAGCCCTGCGACTGCCGAAGCGATCGACAAGGAAATCAAGGATATTGTCGAGTCTGCCCATGAGAGAGCCTTGGCAATTCTCAAATTGAACCTCGGATTGTTAGAAACTATCTCTGAGAAGTTACTCGAAGCTGAAGTGATCGAAGGTACGAATCTCGACGATCTTTTAGCCCAAGTCAAAGCCCCCGATCTCGCTGCTGTTTAAATTCCGAAGTTTGACCTAATTCGCTGAATTACTTCTAAAGCCTCTAATACTTATTAGATAAGTATTAGAGGCTTTGAGCTTTAATTGATTATCCATTTCTGTTGGGAAGGTGCGATCGATGTATGGAAGACTAACATTCCAATCAAGCAATTGCAAGTAACCATTGTAATATTTCAAGATCTTGCTCCAGTTGGCTTGTTATACGGTGGGATCAACCTAATATTTAGCGATTTATATCCTTCAATATTTTCTTAAATTCTTCCAAATTGGGAGTTGGCTTTATCCGATGGATCATGCGGTGGCAGTTAGAACAAAGAACTGTAAAGTCTTGTATTGGATCTAATTGAATTCTTGCCTTATTCAAGCTTGATATTGGAACGGTATGATGTGCCTCGATAAATTCCTTGCCTATTTCTCCATATCGATCTTCAAAGTTAAAATCACAAGCTTTACAAATATATCCTTGTAACTGTTTGACCCTCTTAGATAAACTTTGGTTTCTTTCAGCAACTCTATGTATTCTGTATTTTGTCAAATCCTCAAACCACTCGTCTTCTTTCTCATCAGAAACCTGGATGTTCTTCTCTAAAGAGACTTGCTCAAAAAGGAGGAAGTAAATTTCGAGCAGTTTTTCGAGATCTTTCTTTAACACCGCATCATCAGGTATTGCATTCCTATGATAAAACTTAGATGCAATATTGCCTGCCTCATAAGCTAGTCCTAATCTTCTAGTGGTTGTTTCTTTAGGGCACCTCTAAAAATCAGTCAGAGACGAAAAACGAAAATAAAAAGAGA
>NZ_JAZBJZ010000121.1:0-15999 GCF_036349135.1 Tumidithrix elongata BACA0141 | reverse complement strand
ACTGACAACTGACAACTGACAACTGACAACTGACAACTGACAACTGACAACTAAAAACACCATGTTCAGATTTTTTGCCAAAATTGATTACCTCCTACGAGAAACATTTCTCGGACTAAGGCGCGGCGGCTGGATGAACTGGGCTGCGATTAGTACGGTGGCAGTTTTGCTGTTCCTATTTGGTGCGAGTTTGCAAGTTACATGGCAGCTCGAAAATGTCTTGGGACAAATGGGCAATCAACTCGAAATCTCCGTTTACTTGAATGAAAATGTCTCGGCTGAAACCATAAAACCGCGATTGCTCTTAATTGATGGTGTATCTGCCGTAGATATCATCTCAAAAGATGAGGCATGGAAAACCCTCCTCAAAGATATGGGGAAAGGAGATTCCCGTGATGCCACGCAGCAATTAGGCGGCAACCCCCTTGTCGATGAGCTTAAGGTGCGTTCGGTGAAAGCCGATCGCGTGCCTGATGTGGCAAAACGCATATCGGGCATCAGTGGGGTGAATGAGGTTTGGTACACCAACGAAGTCGTCGAACGGTTGGGACAACTGCGCCGCGCCATGGGCAACAGCAGTATTGTTTTGGTGACAATTTTTACGGTGATTGCGATCGCGGTAATCACAACCACGATTCGTCTGATTGTCTTGGCGAGAAAGCGAGAAATTGAGGTAATGCAACTGGTGGGGGCAACGGCAACATGGATTTATTTTCCGTTTGTCTTGCAGGGTGTTGTGTTTGGCATTGTTGGCGCAGCGATCGCCTATATGATGCTGGCGGTAATTTTAAATTTACTCTCAGATGTGATTCTCAGTCAGCCTGAGTTGATCAAGTCTTTGACTGTCGGAATGCTGACCGATCTGAGGGTACAGTTTTTATTACCTGTAATCTTGATTGCGTTTGGCTCTACGATCGGCGTTCTTGGTAGCTTACTTGCCGTGCGGCGTTTTTCTTTTAGCTAAAAATCTGCTATGATCGCGACGTTAGGGCATGTAGCTCAGTGGATAGAGCACCAGGTTCCGGTCCTGGGTGTCGGGGGTTCGATCCCCTCCATGCTCGTTTTTTAACGAAGGTTCGCTTAAGTTCTTGCCGTAGGTTATAGGTCTAGGGCAGGGGAATCAAACCTTTTGGTTCCTGAGGGCTAGTTTGCCTCGTTCCAAAATCCTTAACCCGAATTCACGTTAATATAGGTCTCTATTTTCGACAATAGATGCTTTAGCTTATAGGGTTTGGAGATATAGTCGGTTGCACCTGCCTGTAAACATCCCTCTTCATCTCCGGGCATAGCCAATGCAGTCACGGCAATAATGGGTATTGTTTGGAGGTTCGGATTGTTCCGAATTAAGCGAATAGCATCGACTCCATGCAATACCGGCATTTGGATATCCATCAAAATTAGTGTGGGTTTTTCACGCTCCGCATAGCGCACAGCATCTTCTCCGTTTTGCACCCACTCATAACGATAACCACAATCCTCCAAATAGGTCATCACCACCTTGGCATTCATGAGGTCATCTTCCGCAATTAAGATGTAGGGCTTAGACCCTGTGCCTGTCGCTAAGTTTGACTCAACAAATGTAGGGGGCGTATATGGAAGACTAATGGTGAAGCAACTTCCTTCGCCAACCTTGCTGCAAACAGAGATTGAACCCTGATGCAGACTTACAATTCGTTTTACGATCGCGAGTCCAAGCCCCAATCCTCCATGTTTGCGATTGAGTTTGCCATCGACTTGAAAAAAACGCTCAAAAATATGTTCGATTTCCGATTCGGGAATGCCAATACCCGTATCCTTGATATGAATATAAAGCTTTTGATTTAAGAGGTCTGGTTCCACCATTAAAAGTATTTGACCACCCTCAGGGGTAAATTTTATGGCATTGCTCAAGAGATTGTCGAGAACTTGTTTTATCCGTTTCTCATCGACCTGAATAGGGTCTAAATTGGGTGGAATCGCTCTGTTAAGATGGATGCTTTTCTTTGCTGCTATTGGGGCGATCGCATCCAGACTAGTTTGGCACAATTGCTTGATCGAGGTTGGATACATGGCAATGTCCAGTTGTCCTGACTCGATGCGGGTCAGATCGAGGATATCTTCAATGAGGCTGAGTAGATGTCGTCCGCAGGTTTCGACCGTTGAGATCGATTCATATTGCTTAGCATTCAGTGTCCCAAAGATTCCAAGCAGGAGAATCTCGGACATGCCTAATATACCGTTAAGGGGGGTTCTCAATTCGTGACTAACGGTGGCTAGGAATTCATCTTTGAGTCTTGATGCGCGAGCCAGTTCGATATTGGTGATCGCTAGTTGTTGGTTTTGCTGGCGGACTTGTTCTTCGTGCTTCCTAAGTTCGCTAATCACTTGATTGAGCAATGCCTCTTTGCGATCGTTCGTCTCTTCGAGCATGGCTAAATTTGCTTGAGCCCGATGCAGTTTCTTCGTCAAAATTCGATTTTCTTTCTCCAGTTCGTGAATTTTTTGTGCGTATTGTTCGTCCATAACTAATTATTCAGCTCCGATTAGAACTGTAACAAAAGTCATTTGATGGAGCTTTGAATCGCAATCCCTGACTAGAGGTGCGATTTCGCCATAGGTATAAAAGCCAACAATTGGAATGTCATTTCCCAATGCATTCTGTCCAAAGAAGAATTCTTTCCCAGTATAGGTTCCTAAAATCTGCTGGCGACAGCAACAAGTAAAAAATAAAGCGATCGCTGGTTTCTCTCCAGGATAACTGTCAATCGCTTTTTGAATAGATGTTTGCGTAGCATCAAGAATATTTTGACGACTGGCTTGAGAAACCTGTACAGTTGCATTTAAGGGAACATCCGCCAAGGCACTCACAGTTCCAAATTCCTTATCGTATCCCACGCACCCTCGCAAGTAAAACAATTCATTTCTTGGTTCAAATACGGCTAAGGGATATTCTGCCGAGGGAGTACGTCCACCTAAAGAGTGCTCCAAGAAGTTGAGGGCTGGTTCGCCATCAATTTCATAAACGGTCTTCCCTTCTACTTTTGTGATCTGAGCTGGTTTGCCAATGGGCTCCCAGCCACAGGCAACCCCAGTAGAATAGCGAACATCGCCAAACAGTAATAAAACAGGAACGGCATCCGTCAACACCTCGGTATCAAAGAACTGATAAGTTTTCTCAAAAGTCCAAGGTTCGGCTGCAAAACCACCGACAATGGGGAACGATTTGCCTAATGCCTGTTGCAAGCTTTCTAAGATCGTGGCACAGCTGACGGTAAGGCTTTCAGGTGTAGTGATACATAGCTGGGGCACTTGTACTAAAGTTCCCACAGCTTGTTGGATCGCTTGTTGAGAGGCTAAAGATAGATCTTTAGAAACATTACGCCCCACCCCCGCCTGCATGTCAATCGTATCGCTACAAAGCAGCAACAATACGATTGAATCTTGCTCAAATCCAAGAACTGAGGAGATTTCGCCGTAGGATGTGCTACCAATCAGGGCAATATTAGGGAAATGAGCTTTGATTTTTTGTAAAATCAGGGCATGGTCAAAGTCATAGGCAGCGAACAAAATGCCAGCTTTAGGCTGTGGTGCATTGTTTAACGAGGCATGACATTGCTCTAATACTTCAGCGATCGCCATTTCAGAGTCAGGATCGCTGCTATGACCAATTGCGGATTTTAGCATTGCGTTTTTAAGGAACTGTTTTAAAAAAGTTTATATGGATTGTGTTACAGAGTCTAGACAGTAGGTTCCTCTACTGACCTCCTCCAAGTGGGTGAAATCGCAATATATAGGTCATTCGAGCAGGCGATCGCTTGATTTCGCCGGCTGAGCAGCATCAGACATCCGCTCAGCTTTCTCAGCTTGTAGTTGTTGAATTGTTTGTTGGAGATTTTCGATTACCCCATACATTTCCATCGGATCGAAGACACGTAACAAACTAGTTTGGGTGACGATACCCAAGCCTAAGCCCCAATTCCAAGAAACGACTAAACGGCCAACGCGTCGTTTTTGCATTTCTTGATGTGCTGTCCACAGGGAGTCCTCTGGGTTAAGCAGAAATAGGGGCGTACTCATTACGGTCTGGGCTTGAGTTCTAACCAGATCGATTTGCATTGCCTGAAACTGGACAATATCCCGTTCGGTGATAATGCCAACGGGTTTTCTATGCTCTTCGCCATCGGTTTGAGTAATGACAACGCAACTGACACGATGCCCTGCCATTAATTGCGCTAGGTGTACAATCGGTGTAGTCAAGGGAGCCTGAATTACTTGAGAAGTCATCACATCGGAGACCCGTCGAAATCTCAGTAGATTTGCCGGACGCATGACATGACGGATGCTTTCATGGGAAATTACACCGACTAAGTGTCCGAGATCGTCCACAATTGGTAAATGGCGAATCTGATAGCGGCGAAACAGAAAGAGTGCAGCAAAAATGTCTTGTATCGAGCTATGGGGAAGGGTAACAATCGGGTGTATCATTACCTCTACAACCGTCATATTCGTCATGTCGATCGCTTGAGCTGTTAAGCGTACAATGTCTCTCTCTGTAAAGATGCCCAAAAGCTTTTGTCCCTGCATGACTAGAACGCAACTGGTTTTTACCCCCTTTTCTGATGCAGGAAGTTCTGTCCAACGATTTACCTCTGTAATCAAACAAGTGCGGTGATGCGCCTGACTAATCAATGCGATCGCGTCAACCAATTTGGTTTCAGGAGACACAATCAAAGGATGCCGTTCGATCGCTTCATCTAAATCAGGCGACCAATCCAAGGGATTATCAAATTGCATAGGTTTACAGAGCGCTCGCAATTTCCATGCAAATAAACACCATAGGTTGCAAATAGAGTTCAGAAAATTTAGTTCAGTTATGTAACATTCTAGAAAGAGCAATATTGGCTCTTTCAGTTTTACCTGACATCAGTGTACAATAAGCAAATGTTACAAAAAAACAATCAAAACTTTGTGTCTATAAAGGCTAAGGCTTAGTATGGTCTTTAGCGATTGGCTAAGTAATTTCGCTGTTTTCCGAAGTTTCATGGTTTTCTGAACTGCCCTCAGTTTGGGTCACCCCTGAAATTCTCGCGGTTCTACCATAGAGCCGATCGAGAACTCGCTTAACCGAAATCCGATGCCAAGACTGCCCCCGCTTTGTGGTATATCCTTTCTGGTTGAGCCAATCTGCAATTTTTTGTAAAGATTTGCCAGACTTGTGATGTCGGCGAATCAGATCGATGACCTCAGTTTCTGCTGGATCGTCCACTAATTCACCATTGACAGAACGCTGTCCAAAGGCTGGCGAGCCATGTCCGACATAACCACCACTGGCAGCCTTTGCTTGCCTGCCTCGCTCTAGCCTTTCCCAGGCATTTAGGTCGTTTGGGTTGCTTGCTGACATACCTTGTAATCTTGTGACCTTCTAAGCATCATAGCTCAACTGAAAGCGATGGCGTTAGCTTTAGTTAAGTACGACTGTACGCTCAACTAGCTATGCCTTGTATTAATTTTTTACTGGAGAATTTAATGGCAACTTATAAAGTCAGACTGTTTAACGATTTAGGGCTTGATGTTACATTGGATGTTCCCGACAATCAAACTGTATTTGAGGCGGCAGAAGATGCAGGCATTGACTTACCTGTTTCCTGTCGTGCTGGATCCTGTTCGAGTTGCGCGGGCAAGGTGGTAACAGGCAAGGTAGATCAGTCCGATCAAGCTTTTTTGGATGACAGTCAAATTGCTGCTGGCTTTGTGTTGACCTGTGTTACCTATCCTCTTTCAGACTGCTCGATCAAAACCGATCAAGAAGAATTTTTATTTTAAATCACCCATTTTCTGTAATTTTATGGAGAGAATATAATGACTGCCGCTACCTTCATTAAAGACGAAGCTGAATTTGATGCACTTTTGAGTTCAGAGACTCTATTTGTAGTGGACTGTACGGCAACTTGGTGCGGCCCTTGTAAAGTGATTAGTCCTTTTATCGATCAGTTGGCAGAAGCCTACAGCGATCGCGCGAAGGTGTTTAAACTCGACCTAGATAGCAATAAACCTGTTGCCAAACGATTTGGGCTGCGCAGCATTCCCGCCGTTATGTTTTTCAAACAAAGCGAGTTGGTGGAAACCATGGTGGGGGTCAAAACTTACGAAGAATATAGCAATACCCTAACCCGCCATCTTGAGGAAACGAAAGCATAAAATTCTTCGATAGAATTGCTTCTATCCGATCGCTTCAAGCCCCAGAATTAGGAAAGAATGAGCCAAACTTCTAGGGGCTTCTTTTGTGGCTCTGCATGGAACCGTCCGATCTGTCAAAAATTCTAGAGAAATTGGGATAAGGTTCTCAAGGGATGCGATGTAGAGAGTAGGTAGAGAGACTAAATCTCGCGATCGCCTCCCCGAAAATGCGGTCTTGGTTGCTAAACTCATAGAGAAGTGAATTAAGGAACCTAAGTTGCCTAAACTCGGTGTAAATATAGACCATATCGCCACAATTCGTCAGGCGCGACGAGGCGATGAGCCCGATCCTGTTGCGGCAGCAGTACTTGCTGAGTTGGCAGGTGCTGATGGGATTACAGTGCATTTACGCGAAGATCGTCGCCACATGCAAGAACGAGATGTGCGTGTATTGCGTCAGACCGTACGAACGCATTTAAATTTAGAAATGGCTGCCACACCCGAAATGGTGGCGATCGCACTCGATATCAAGCCCGACTATGTCACCCTTGTGCCTGAAAAACGTGAAGAAATTACGACGGAAGGGGGCTTGGATGTGATCGGACAGGGCGATCGCTTGGTGCAAATCGTGCAGCAATTGCAAACTGCAGGTATTCCCGTCAGCCTGTTTGTCGATGCCGAACCCGATCAGCTCAAAGCCTCTGCTCAAACTGGGGCAAAATTTGTAGAGTTGCACACAGGCACCTATGCCAATGCCAACAGCGAAGAAGAGGTAAAGCGAGAGTTAGAATTTCTGACCAAAGGGGGCGCGATCGCAATTTCCCTAGGCTTAAGACTGAATGCGGGACATGGTTTAACCTACGCAAATACGCGCCCCATTGCCCTGATCCCAAATATGGAGGAATTAAACATTGGCCATAGCATTATTAGTCGAGCAGTTCTCGTTGGTTTAGATCGGGCAGTTAGCGAAATGAAAGCCCTCGTCGTTTAGCACAATCGGGGCAATTCGTGAATTGCCCCGATTGTCTCCTGCTAGGAACTGGGGTCTTTTTTCTGGGCTTTGCGTTTAAACACTGTGCGCCTCAAGATAAACACAGTCAACGCGATCGCGATTGCCGCTAACACAACTTTAGAAATCGGATCGATATAGGTATCCACCAATTTATAGTTCGAACCCAAAGCAAAACCTGCATAGGCAAGTAGACTGACCCACGCGATCGTACCAATCGTGGAATAAAACAAAAAAGGTACAAGTGGCATTTTGCCAATCCCCGCAGGAATTGAGATCAGAGTCCGCACGCCGGGAACAAGGCGACAAAACAAGACAGCTTTAATTCCATGGCGATTAAACCAGCGCGTTGCCTTTAAAATGTCATCTCCAGAAATGCCAAACCATTTACCGTAACGATTTGCCAGAAGACATAAACGTTGCTCACCCAAGAGCAAACCTGCGTAGTACCAAGGAATAGCTCCTAAAATTGTGCCCAATGTGCCTGCGGCGATCGCTAAAAAAATGTCCATCTTACCCTGTGATGCCGTAAACCCAGCGAGGGGCATAATTAGCTCAGAGGGAATTGGTGGGAACAGGTTCTCTAAAAACATGAGTAACCCAATACCCAGATATCCCAGACTGTTCGTTATATTAATTATCCATTCCTGCATATAAACTTCCAGCTTGACCTATAGAGAAAAAGGAGATAAGGAGATGCTCAATAACCGACGATTGGCATACAATAATTTGTTGGGATATTCAGTATCCCCATCTTAAGACATGTGTGAAAGATTCAGATCGCCAATTTTGAGTAGCGCTTCATCTATACATTCATGATTGAAGATATTGGCGGTATGATTCTATTTCTTGCTTTGGCGATCGGAATTCCTAAACTTTGTTTTGAAATGATGAAGACATTGTTATTATTGCCTAGCCTAGAACATGGCGAAGAAAAAGATAGAGTAATCGCTTGCAAAAAAAGAGTTGATACGATGTTCTATTTGGATACGCTGTATGGCAATAAAGTTCCGACTGAAAGCCTTCGCCAAGACAAAAAGAACCAAAATAACCCGTAGGTACATTCTCCCTACGGGCCGCGTTTATTGTTGCTGGATTTAAGGATTTCATCGTAGTTTGGAAGACTCCTAAAGAGTGCCAGCAATGAACCCTGCAACATGCTGATTGGGACTACACCAACTCACCCGTCTCTTGGAGAGAATGCAGACGGCGATAGATACCCTGATGTTTTAGTAATTGTTCGTGATTGCCAACTTCCACAATTTGACCTTGTTCCAGTACGACAATCTTATCAGCTTCCCGAACCGTGCTGAGACGGTGCGCGATGATAATAGTCGTGCGCGTTCCCTGAATGCGGCGCATGGCAAGTTGAATTGCCCGTTCCGATTCATAGTCTAGGCTAGAGGTGGCTTCATCGAAAATCAGGATGTCTGGTTCCACTAACAGCGCTCTGGCAATACCCAAACGCTGACGCTGACCACCTGAAAGTCTTACACCACGCTCGCCCACAACCGTGTGATAGCCCTGCGGCAACATGTGAATAAACTCATCGACTCTTGCGATCGCACAGGCTTCCTTAACCTGTTCAAACGTGGCAATGGGATTACCATAGGTGAGATTGTCCAACAACGTGCCGTTAAACACATCCACTTCTTGATGTACGATCGCCAATCGTTTGCGATAGCCCGTGATGTCAAGTGTAGCGATATCCTGCCCATCAATCAGAATATTGCCCTGATTCGGTTCAAAATAGCGGCATAGCAGCTTGATGAGTGTAGATTTCCCCGAACCAGAACGTCCTACTAATGCTACCGTTTCATAGGGTTGAATCAATAGCTGAATATTCTGAAGTACAGGACGTTCGGGGCTATAGCCAAAGCTGAGATTGTGAAATTCCAGCTTGCCCGAGAACGCATAAGTAGGCGATGGCTCGGAAGGATGGAAAGTAATACTGGCAGCATCCTTACCAAGGGGGCGTTGCATAAACTCGTGAAAGCGAATCATCGAGGAATAGCGACGGGCGAAGACTTCACCTAGATTGCTAATTGGTTCGAGTTCTGAGTATGCCATGCTCGAAATCGTCAGGGTCGTAACAAAATGCCCTAGGGATATCTCTCCATTCACCGTTGCCCACAAAGTTAATACCAAAACTGCAAACACGCAAATCTGAATAAACGTGCGCTGCTGCATGGCTAATTTGACATAGCCGTAGTGAATGCTGAATAGAACCGTCTTGAGTTCCCGATTGAGGCGATCGCTCTGACGTTTAAACTCAGATGCCTCGGTGGCAAAAGCCTTGACTGTTTTGATGTTTGTGACGATCTCTGAGGTGCGACTTTCCGTGCTTTCTTGGTGCTTATCTAACACCTCTTCTTTATCGGTCAATCGCTTCAGCTTGCTAAAACTGACCGTCAAGATCAAAATAAAGGAAATCGCGAATAGCACTGCAATCCGCCATTCAATGCTTAGAATAATCGCGAATATGCCCAGAACGCGAAAGAGCTTTGGAATAAATTGACCCGCAATTTCAGGATATGTCCAAGTGTGATTCGCCAATCCACGGGCAATTCGTCCCGCAATCCGTCCGGGGTTATTCTCATCGTAAAACTCGATCGGCAAGGTCAGAATTTTGCGAATTGCCTTTTGCGTCTGGTCGCGTCTTGCCCTCAAGGCAATCTCCCAGTGATACCAAGCCCCAATCCAAGGTTGAATCGGCGCTCTAACTACTGTGACGATAAAAATAATCACCATCAGCACTAAAAGCGAAAAGGATGGAGTAGGTGTTTGACCCGCGATCGCTGCCGTACCATTCACAAATTGCTGCAAACCGCGATCTAGAGATTGACCAGACAGCACATTGAGAATTTGCCCGATCGCATAGGGAACCACCAGATCGATAATTTCAAAAGCGCTAGAAGCTGCAATACTAAAGACAGAAGCTTTACGGTAGCGGCGGTAATATTTAAGAATGTCTTGAAACGAAGCCATATTTCCCCACGACAATTGTGCGGTTAAGTTAAGTAGAAGTTAAGCAAAATCAAGATTCGCCGAATCTTGTATTATTTGATACTACAGATACTACACCAAAGTCTTGGCACAATGCAACATCACAAAGCACAATCGATCGCTTAAAATCCCTAAAAAGGGCAAAAATCCCCTATCTTCTTCTATTCAACTGTACTTTCCTAACTAGCGAGAAAATTTGTGAGTCAGCGATTCCTTGCAGGATGCGTCCCGCCGCCCAATCTAAGCAATTTAATTCATCAAACTAGTTTCTATAGGCTTTCTTGGTTCCTAGCTCTAGTAATTTGCCTTGCAGGTATTTTTTTGGATCTAGGAAATCTATCTATCGCTGAAGCCAAAGATCGTACTTTTGTACCCCTATCGCTGGAGTTTATCAATGCCTACGAATTACCCAAACAAGAATTTGAACGTACTCCTGTCGGTGGCTTGTCGGGAATTACCTACGATCGCGATCTGAATTTATTTTATGCCATCTCCGACGATCGCAGCGAGAAAGCCCCTGCAAGATTTTATACCTTGAAGCTTGATTTTATTGCAGATAAACAGGCTCCCAAGTTAGAAAAGGTGGAAGTCACAGCCGTCACTTTCCTCAAGGATTGGCAAGGCAAGACCTATGCTCAAGGGGGTGTGGATCCAGAGGGAATCGCGCTCACATCTCAACAATCTGTATTCATCTCTAGTGAAGGTGTCACCCATGCGGGAATTCCACCATTTATCGATGAGTTCGATCTAAAAACAGGGGCTTGGAAACAGAGCGTCCCTATCCCTGCAAGGTATCGTCTCGATCCTAAAGGTGAAACCGAGCAAGGCGTGCAGGATAACTTTGGCTTTGAAGCCCTAGCTCTAATCGGGAGTGCCCCAGGCGATCCCTATCGACTATTTACCGCAACTGAATCAGCACTCACCCAAGACAAGCAACCTAGCACTCAGGGAGCAAGAAGTCGGTTTCTCCACTATGTGCTTGGGTCGGGTGCGCCTATGGTAATTGCCGAACATCTCTATCCTGTAGAAGTTTCTCCTACAGCAGGAATCATCGGAATCACTGATTTATTGCCTATCGATCGCGGTGGACACTTTCTCAGTTTAGAGCGTTCCTTGGGTGCGACGGGGTTTGGTGCAAAGATTTGGCAGTTTGCCACGGGTAGTGCTTCTGATACATCGAAATTACCTAGCCTACAGGGCAACTTAGGCAGTTTGCGCCCGATTCGCAAGAAACTGGTACTAGATCTAGGGCAATTAGGCATTCGCCTCGATAATTTAGAAGGAATGGCGCTTGGTCCGCGTTTAGCCGATGGAACGCAAAGCCTGATTATTGTCAGCGACGATAACTTTAGAAATGCCCAAATCAACCAATTTCTCCTCTTCCGCTTAAAACTCGATTTATAACCCCACTCTAGCCTTACCCTTGTAAAGGGTAAGGTACACACATCTAGGTTTATTCGTTAAATACTAGGAATTACCCCACCCTAGCCCTCCCCTTGCACTAGCCGCGAAGCGACTTCCCGCAGGGTAGGGGAGGGAAAAAGAAATCTTGTCTTCCCCCTTGCCAAGGGGGAATTAAAGGGGGTAAGTCCGACTTATGTATACACAGCAGCCTTTACAAGGAGAGGGAACTGGATTTATAGAACCTATGTCAGATTTTTGGGAATGGTACGCGCGATCGCAACAAGAAGCCAAACAGCACGATGTTCCAACTAGCGAACTTGACTGGCTAACCATTCAGATTTTGGAAATCGATAAATTAGCCCTGCGCCTGCGCGAGATTAACCTAGAGGCAAAAGCAGATCGCATAGAACTGTTGGCGCAACTTTGGCAACAACGCATTTATCAACGCATCCCTTGCCAATATCTAGTCGGGAAAGTTACTTGGCGCGATCTGGAACTCATCGTGACTCCTGCCGTGCTGATTCCTCGCCCAGAAACGGAAGCGATCGCCGATATCGTGGCAGCCTATCGAGATATACCTAAATACAGCGAAGGCACTTGGGTTGACCTAGGCACTGGAAGTGGCGCGATCGCCCTCAGTTTAGCCCAAACCTTTCCCAAAGCCAAGATCCATGCTGTCGATTGCAGTCCTGAAGCCCTTGCAATTGCTAAAACCAATGCTATTCACTGCCACCTCAGCGATCGAATTACGTTCCATCTTGGTAAGTGGTTTGAACCTTTTTATGGGAATGAGGATTCCAGAAATATCATCGGCATGGTTTCTAATCCACCCTATATTCCTTCTTTAGAAGTCGATCGCCTTCAGCCCGAAGTTAGAGATCGCGAACCCCGACTTGCCCTAGATGGGGGTAGCGATGGATTGGAAGCGATTAGACACCTCGTTGCATCGGCTCCTAATTATCTCGCCTCTGGGGGCTATTGGTTGGTAGAGTTAATGGCTGGACAAGCCAAAGCCGTGCGATCGCTGCTGATCGCTAACGGTCATTACACCCAGATTCAAACCCATCTGGACTATGCGGGTATCGAGCGATTTGTCTCGGCACAGATCAATGATTCTATAAGATTAAGACGATAGGAACGCAGTCCGCTAAGATCTCCTTTTAAAGCTTTTCCTAGATACGGATTAATCGCAAGTGTATTGCTCAAGATATCTTGAAGTTTCTTTTTTTGCTGAGATGTAAGTTCTTCTATATCCTTTAGCGCTTGCTTAGAAAACAGAATTCTGTAGACCGTCATCCAAACACCTGATCCATATTCAGAACTTCTCCTTTTTGGTATTCTTGACGGGCAACTTCAACTTGTTTGAGCAAATTGGGAACCTTCATGAGTTCCGCAGTCTCAATCAGAGATTCCCACTCTTCATAGGTAATCAGAACGTAACTTCGGTTTTCACGAACAATTGCTACACCCTCAGGTTCTTTGCCTGCTCGCTCGCAAAGTTCATCAAGGTTTACTTTGGCATAATCTACTGTGACTTGATACATATTTTTATTATTAGGCTAATCCTAATGTCTAGTTACTTTTGTAGCAAAAATCAAGCTACCTCCTAAATTAGCATTTTTGTTTGGATCGGCGATCGCGCTATGTGAGAATATCTGAGAAAGTTACAAGTACTCTATTTTGCCTTTCATTTCATCAGCTAAAACCACTTCATAAAGCAAAATCAGCGTTCGGATAATATTACCAGTAGAACGAGCATCTTTACGACAGTAAGCAATACCATAGTGCTCATAGCCACGATGCGCTAGTACCAACAAATCGTCATCATGAGTGATAAGAATCCTTTTTTGAGAGTTCGCAAATACCAAATGCTCCATATCACTTTTGCCAAGTAAGCCTACCTCTCGTGGAGTGGTAACGTCGATTCCAGCACTCCTCAAACCCTGAGCGATCGCACGGTTGACATTTTCATCAAGATGGTAACGAATCCGTTCTGACATTCCTTAACACCTTGATTTTTTCTTGCAAAACAGAAGGACAAATAGGACGCAGAGAATCTGCAAAAGCTTCAGAAGCTTGGATGCTCTCATCAATAGCCTCTTTGTTGTCATAATAAAATGACATCGCAGCATACACTTCCGCTAAAGTGAGATCGTATTCTGCGGCAACTTCTTCGAGTGACTGTCCCAAGCGTAAATAAGCGATCGCTACATCTGCGACCGTAATACGCCTACCAGCAATGCGTGGTTTACCACCACGCGTCTCAGGTGTAAGCTCAATATAACGATCGAGTGTAACTTTCATTATTTCCTTCCTAGCCAAATTACTTTGATGTAGATTGATAGGTTTGCGATTGCCTCATCAGCTAAATCTAATTATATAGTCTCCTCAGGTTTAGTTGCCCAAAATCCCTAGTTCCTAAGTTTCCGGCTTTTGAGGGCTATGTCGATTGCTCTAATCGCCCAAAATATACCAAAAGCTCAATTCGTTTTGAAATTCCCGATCGTACGCTACAAAAGTCGAGAGCTCACAGTCAAGAATTCATCTCTAATCACCCAATCAGGTGAGGCAATGGAGTGAAGTCCTAATTTAATCTTAGGCACTATGATTTGGACAATCAAAGCTTAATTGAGAACAACTTGCTCGCTGTAAAAGGATTAAAATATATGAACTGCGATATCAATTGCCCTGAAGTTTTATCAATACACGCAAAATTTGTCTCCATTGGACAGCATGTCATCAAACTCTACGAAATCGGAGCTAGAAACTTTGCAGGCAATAAACTCAGCAGCATTGTATTAGAGAGCAGCAATCTTATAGGGGCAAACTTTGCGAATGCCGATCTTCAAGGTGCCAATCTAGATTTAGCCGACCTCAGCCAATGCAATTTAAATAGTGCAAAACTCAGAAAAGCTTCATTATGCTTTGCTACCTTGAGAAATACAAACCTGAATGGGGCTGACTTGCGGAATGCCAACTTGGGTGGTTGCGACCTCTCACAGGCTTCCTTTAATGGAGCCAATCTCAGAGGAGCTAATCTCAGTGGTGCGAATCTTAAAGGCGCAAGCTTGGTTTTTGCAAATCTATCTGGAGCCGATCTCAGAGGTGCTTGTTTAGATGAAGCTGACATAAGGTTTGCTGACTTCCAAGGTGCAGACCTAAGAGATATCAGCTATGTCAATGCTGAAATATCCAACACGATTTTAGCGATCGCTGGCTCACTAAACATAAATTACTAAATCTTTACATACAAACCATTTAGATTTCACCCGATTGGGTGACTCTTGGCAATAGGAGGCTTATGTTAGCCTTAGCCAGTACTTAAACAACCGTAAGACTTATGCTTGCTATTCCTAATTTATTAGGAATTGAAATTCAGTAGGTCTAAATCCAGTAGCTCTAAACTGTTTTTAAATAAATGACTCATATTATTTTTATAAATAATCGTGAAGAAATAATTTAAGAATCAAAAGATCTGCTGAAATCAAGTACAGTCTTCTCATAATATAAATTACTTTTTTTTAAATCAAATTTTAAAACCCTTGCTAGTGGATATTGAAATATATGAATGATTCAAAAGGCATTGTTCCACCTGCGCCAGCTAAAGTAGACGGTTTAAATGTAGCTAAGCTTTATCGAATCGGTGCGAGAAATTTTACCCATGTCAACCTAAAGAATGTCGTTTTGACAGGTTGTAAGCTGGAAGGCATTAATTTAGCTTTCACGGATCTCAGAAATTCTCGTTTAGACCTTGCCGATCTCAGTCACAGTATTTTAAGTGGCGTAAAACTGGAAGGAGCTTCTCTAGGGTTTTCTAATTTAGCCAATACGGACTTGAATGGAGCTGACCTCAGAGGCGCTAACTTAGCAGGTAGCGATCTCAGTCATGCCGATCTCAATGGAGCCGACTTGAGCGGAGCCAATCTCAGGGGAGCTAATCTTGAAGGAACAAGTTTGATCTTGGCAAACCTTGATGGAGCTGATTTGAGCGGCGCATGCCTAGACGATGCAAATCTAAGCTTCGCCAGATTTACTAAAGCCGACTTAGACGAAGCAAGTATGGAGAATGTGGAAGTATTCAATACGATTATATGTGATTGAACGATCGAGTGGCATGTATCATAGCTTGGTAAGAAATGCCAACCGACAAACAACCCTATGAGATCTCTGACAAAGACTACTGCTGCGATCGCCTGTTTGAGTGCGATCGCCTGTTGTTTCTCCATGACTGAAGCAGTTTTTGCTAAAGACCCACAACCGAACTGTCAATCAGCTCAGACACAATTGGATCTAAATATATGTGCTGGTCTCGCGGCTAAGGCTGCCGATCGCAATCTCAATGAAACCTATCAACGGCTCAAAAACAAATATCGTAATTGCTCAACTTAGAGGAAATAATGCTTCGAGGGGGTTCAAAGCCACAA
>NZ_JAZBJZ010000120.1:0-16264 GCF_036349135.1 Tumidithrix elongata BACA0141 | reverse complement strand
AGAGGAATGTAGGGTCTTTATTCACCATTATAAAAGATGTCAAATCGGTTCTATAGAATCCAAGTTCTGAATGCATGCAGCCACTGATACACAAAAGGTAACCTTAGCCACTATTTTTTTGTCAGATAAATTTATCAAGTTCGGCTCGGAAGTCAGCAGAGAATATGGCAGATTCCAATCCCTTCGCTGATTTAATTTGGTGAATATCTAGTTTTGTACAGTTGGAGAGGTTAGCTCCGCTGAGATCGGCATTGCTAAGGTCGGCATTGCTAAGATTGGCATTGCTGAGGTCGGCATTACTGAGGTTCGCTCCAATCAGTTTGGCAAAGCTGAGTTTGACCCCATTGAGATTGGCACTGCTGAGATTGGCACTACTGAGATTGGCAACCCCAAGATTAGCTCCGTTGAGATTGGTTCCGCTGAGGTCGGCATTGTTGAGGTTGGCTCCAATCAGTTTGGCAAAGCTGAGGTCGGCATCGATGAGGTTGGCTCCAATCAGTTTGGCGAAGCTGAGGTCGGCATCGATGAGGTTGGCATCGATGAGGTTGGCACGACGGAGGTCAGCACGGCGGAGGTTAGCCTTTTCCCAACGAGAAAATGAGAGATCTAAATCTAAGTGAATTAAAAGCCCCGAATCGCCCAAAAAGGATAGAACACTGGCTTTACGCGGCATATCTTGGTCGAACGCTCGGAGCAGCGACATCGTTTTAGCTTTCACAACATCCAAGGCAGCATCAGCATCAATCTTTTTCATGTCACCCACTGCGATCGCCTCAGTTACTGCATTAGATTCTTCGTTCTTCGATTTTTTATTTACATCGGGCAAAAGCTTTTTTAATTGTTTATCCACCAGAAGTACTGACAACTGATCGAAGTAAGATTGCAACGCTTGTTCCCGTTGTTGATCTACATCGCGCCTTTTATCTGACTCCTCTTTATCTCGTTTTGCTTTTTCCTGTGAGGATTGAAACAGGAAGCCTAAACTAGCTAACGTAGCAGGAGCCAATAACAAACTCATCCAATCCCAAAGCGTCTTTGATGATTGTAGCCGTTCTGTCGTCTTTGTCGTCTTTGTCGTTTGCTTGTTGCTGGGGATTTCAGTTGCCGTTTCTGTCACTGTTAAAACATCTCGATCGTAGCTTTCGCCAAAACCAGTCCAATCATACGCCTTCATGGGTAGCTGAAAAGGGTTACCATCAACCTCAAAAAGAAGAAAGCGTCCAGCAACAATAACAACCACAATAACAACAATCCAGATCCAGTTCCCTAACAAGCGTCTTTGCTTAGGCGACGGCTCATGGGTCGTAGATATTTTTAAATTAGCCTTTTTTAGAGATGGGAGCAGAGAAAATATAGACATTAAGGTGTCACGCTCATAAGTCGCCATTTAGTTTAACAATTCTCGCATGCCCCCCATTAAACTAAATTACATGACGTGGCATCAATCCTGATGAAATCAAAGATTCGTCGTGCTACCGAAGTTTTCCTAGTTCAATCCACTAACTCTAATAACTGTAAAATTCTCCCCGGCTGTGCCCAGTTGCAGGTTCCTTCCATTTGTTGGCTGCGCAGATAGCGCTCGACAATCGGAGCATTGAGTTGTTGAACCAAGTGTTCGCCAAGCGATCGCTCTGGCATGGGCATATAGGCGTGCAAAGCTTGATTTCCCTGCCAATGCCCTTCAAACAATTGCGCTTTAAACTGCTTTTGTCCGTAGGCTTGCCAACAGACCTTGTAGGGCATAAATGTATAAATTCCCACACCCAAAAGTGCATACCAATATCCCTTTTTAATCCAATTTTGAATTAAAGTTCCCTTGCGATTTTGCAATGCGGTTTGATGGGCTAAAAGATATTGCCAAAGCTGAGGATGGTGTTCTAATTGAGCGTGACTGAGGGGCTTACCGTTCGTAATATCGTATGGAATCAGAATATATCGCTGCGGAATTGGTTGGGCTTGATCGAAGTTCGCTTTTGCCACTAAGGGAAACAGAAACTGACTGGGCAAAATTAAATTTTGAAACTGCCGATTGCTGACTCGAACCAATGTCTCGCTGATATTTTGGCAATCCTCAAATACAAACAGATCTTTTGCACCGCAGGAATTGATGCCTTGTCGTGGTTTGCTCGTGCGATCGACAGGGATTTTATGTAGATTTTCTAACTCCTGCAGTTCTTGTAGATTGCTAGAAATGCTTAATGGGGCATCGGATTTGAATAGCGATCGCGCATAGCATTTCTGCCATTCAAAGGCTGGATTCTGTGAATTTTTGCCCGAATTGCTTAACTGAAAATATGGGATTGGGAAAGTCTGTTGGCGATCGCGTTGAAAACAAACCAAGCCATATCTCGTCCGAATCTTTTCAAAAATTGCTTCATATTTAAAATCATCTTTAAAGTCATAGATTTCCCGCACTTCAAAGCGTAAATTCTTATTGCCATAGGCTCGAAAACCCTGACCTGCTCCATCATTCAAGAAAACGGACAAGGGCATAAAGAAATAGGCTAATCCATTTATTCGCAGGTGATGTTGTAGGGTTTTGATGATAATCAAGCTCGACAGATCGATTCTGCTACTACCTAGCAACAGATCCTTGGGATTATGAACCAACCCATATTCATGAAAAAGTGGCTTAATTAATTCCTTATATGCGGTGGGGAGATTGGCGAAGTTTTGCCAAGGCGGGTTGCCCACGACAATATCAACGGTTAAGGCGCGATCGAAAAACAGAATATCCCGATTAAAAAAGTTAGATAGGGGGAAATTGATGTCATATTGCGATCGCATCCGAGATAAGAAGCTCTCGATAAATTCCGCATTCTTTTCATTCGCATAGAGCCGATCGAGCATGGTACTTGAGATCGAAATACCTTGAGAAACTGCTAAATTAATTAAGCATTCTAAAAAGATGCCCTCCCCTGCGGTGGGGTCAAAAATCGTTGCTCCTTCTAACCAGCGATCGAGAATGGCATACTTCTCTAGCACCCATGTTGCCCATTTGAATGGGGTGAAAACCGCTCCAACGAGTTGGTTTTCAGTTTGGGGTTCGGTTTGATTTTCTGGATTGCTCAAAGGCGAATTAGAACGCAAAGTAGATATGGGTTGGGAAGTTGAGTCGTAAAGTAATTGTTACAGGTATTGGTCTTGTTACAGCAATTGGGCAAGATAAAGCCACAACTTGGGAAAACTTGCTACAAGGTAAGTCGGGAATCGAGCGATCGCCAATTCCCGATCGAATCCGCGCTCGAACAAATTCTAAGCGCGAACAGTCAGGCTGTTTAGAAATTCCTGCGGCTTGGGTAGATCGCAAAATTTCAGCAGAGCCAAGAGCCCAGAGGTTTATGCGGCAAGCGGTTAAAGAAGCGATCGCCGATGCGGGTCTGGATTTGCCATTACCCAATTGTGGCGTTGCGATCGGTTCCAGTCGAGGCTGTCAACGAGAGTTAGAGCAATTTAATCAATTTCTCAAGGGAAATTGGCAAGGCGAGCCGCCACCTTGGGATTCGTTCCTGAACCTATTACCTAGCGCGATTTCCGCCGCGATCGCCTCTGACCTAAAAACGGAGTCGGCTGTGCTGGCTCCCATGGCAGCTTGTGCCACGGCTAACTGGGCGATCGCGCAGGCTTACGAACTGATTCAAACGGGGCAATGTGACATGGCGATCGCGGGCACTACCGATGCCGCAATTACGGAGCTAAGTATTGCAGGATTTCAGCAATTGGGCGTGTTAGCCAAAACGGGAGCCTATCCCTTTAGTATCGAGCGAGAAGGACTGGTTTTAGGGGAAGGAGCGGCTGCACTGGTACTGGAATCTAGCGAATCTGCGCTCAAGAGAGGATCTAGGCATTGCTACGGGCAAATTTTAGGCTTTGGTCTTACCAATGATGCTTGTCATCCCACCAGCCCCAGTGACGATTACCAAGCAGCAACGCAAGCCGTGCAGTCCTGTCTACAAAGGGCGGGGCTCTCTCCTCAAGATGTTGGCTATATCAATGCCCATGGTACGGCGACAAAACTCAATGATGCCCATGAAGCCGAACTGATCGGACGTATATTCTCCGATTCAACCTACGTCAGCGGCACAAAAGGCGCAACGGGTCATGCCCTAGGGGCAACAGGGATGATGGAGGCTGCGTTTTGCCTGTTGGCATTGCGCGATCGCTTGTTACCCCCTTGTGTGGGACTACAAACTCCTGCCTTTGATTTGAATTTAATCGCATCACCCAAAGAATCGCCGCTAGAAACCACTTTAAGTTTTAGTTTTGGCTTTGGCGGTCAAAATGCCGTTGTAGCGTTTGGCAGATCTTAAGGAAATTTCTTAAAAAAATATCCCCAAAACGTTGGCTGAGCGTAGTCGAACGTTTTGGGGTTAATTGGGGATGTGCGGCTAAATGAGGTCACTCTTCTTTGGGAGAAGAATTAAAGAGAATAGCCCACTTACGACTGGTTTTGGAACCAGTAATAGGTAACCATAGGGATGATCGTAGCGGCAATTAAGAGAACGATCACAAGCACGGTAGAGCCACCAATATCAGTGTCTTCAGCTTTAGTATAATTACTGGTTTCGCCTTTTTCCTCAACGATCGCAGGAGGTCCTGGATCGGGCTTACCCGCGAGAATGAGAGCGAGACGATTGGTTCCATCGGCGACAGCTTGGTTATAGTTTGCCTTTTGAGTGGGAACGAACATGGTTTCCAGTGCCACACTCTTAGCTTGCTCTTCGTTTAGTAGGGTTTTAACCTTATCTCCGATTTGAAAAGCCGTCCGATGATCCTCTGTGGCAATCAGGAGTAGGGCTTGGTTGGCTTTATCGGCAGCCGTAGGAAACCACTTGTCAAACAACTCTGTTGTAAACTGCGCCACAGGTTGACCAAAATCAATGCGATCTACGGTTACAAACCTGACTTGCAGTCCTGTATCTTTTGCCAAATCTTTAAGCTGGTTAGTCGCAGCCGCCTCAGTGCTGGCACTCAACACGCCTGCACCATCGATCACCCAAGTTTGACCGTTCTTGGTCTCAATCTCCGCTAAACTTGGGATGTCATAGACTTCAAGCGCGATCGCAGCCCCTGCAAACACATGACAGGTAGCAAATAGAACTAAACCGACGAGGATCAGGCGTTCGATCGCTTGTTTGGTTAGTTGTGTGAGATGCTTTAACATTTCTAAACTCTCGACGACATACTCGGCATTGTTTTAAGATGACATTCTAGCAACCACAGGATAGCGATCGATATATCCCGTAACAAAACCTCGTAACACCCCTAACAAAGCTTGGATGCATGCTTACATCTCAGAGTTACTCCCCGTCTGGACAACTTACCAAGTCACAGGTTAAGCAATGGTATCAGCAATGTCGCCAAGCCACCCTGTCGTTATTTGAGGGCATCGATCGCACCACATTCTGTCGGCAAGCACATTCTGATTTTAGTCCGATCGGCTGGCATCTAGGACATATAGGCTTTACCGAGTCCGTTTGGCTTCTCCATCGTACCGCAGGGTTACCAGCTATTGAGCCACCTCACTATCTGCGTTTGTTTGCCGCTGATGGTCTTCCTAAAGTGGAACGAGATAATTTGCCCACGTTTGAACAGATTTGCGATTATCTCAACTGCGTGCGCGATCGCGTTTTTCGCTATTTAGAAGACGTTTCACCCGAACAATTTCAGCAACAACAGCGACTCTGGTACTGGTTGCTCCAACACGAAAGCCAACATGCCGAAACGATTACGATAGTTTTACATCTTCACAATTTATCAGCCCAATTATCAGCCCCAAATTTATTAACAGAAAAGCCACGATTCCCAAAATTGAGATTCAGGAATTCTTCATTCTGCAATCAAGATATTCCCAACCTAAATGACGCGATCGAGATTCCCGCAGGTTCCTTTCAGCAGGGCTACGGGGGATTAGCTGCCTTAGATAATGAATCTCCGCCCCATTCCGTTTATCTGGATACATATTCGATCGATCGCTATCCCATCACCCGCGCTCAATATGGGGAATTCATCCAATCTGGAGGTTATCAACAGTCACAATGGTGGTCAGAGGCAGGTTGGCAGTGGTTACAAACAAGTCTGGTGCAAGGCGAAAAGATTGCCCATCCTCTCTATTGGAATGCTTGGCAAGACAGTGGCGATTCTGACCCAGTTTGTGGCATTAGCTGGTATGAAGCGGATGCCTATGCCAGATCTGTCGGAAAACGCTTGCCAACCGAAGCGGAGTGGGAAAAAGCTACGGTCTATTTGAATTTGAATGCAGAGCGTGACTACCCCATGCTCGGCAATGTCTGGGAATGGACTTCTACCCTGTTTTACCCATATCCCCACTTTATGCCCTTTCCCTATGCAGGTTACTCTAGCGCCTATTTTGACGATCGGCATTTTGTACTCAGAGGGGGCAGTTGGGCTACACAACCTTGGGCATTACGTCCGACCTTTCGCAATTGGTATCATCCTCATGTTCGCCAAATCTTTGCAGGCTTGCGATGCGTGCAAAATCTCTCCTAGTGCGTATGACGCAACCCTGAGCGAAATGCTATCAATTTTTTTAGTGGGGGAATACTAAGTTCTTAGATACGGCAGACATATGCCGAGCCAAATTAAACAGGGAGCATATCCCCTGTTTTGTCATTTTTAAGGCGCTTATGTTAAAAAAACAAGAAGTTATTGCAGTGAACCCCAATCAACCGATGGGGCAAATAGGGAATTTGACAGATCTGATGCGATCGCTGCAAACGCCTACAGGCGTATCGTTACTAGTGATTCTTCTGTTTGGAGCGATCGGTGCCAGTATATTCGGCTACTTTAAATTTCGTCACGTTGACGAGCAACGGAAGCTAGAAAAGCTAAAAAACAGCGAACTCGTTCGCAAACTCAAATTTGCGCTCCACACTCTCTCCGAACAAGAACGCAATCCCGACCTCATCCATTCCAGAGAGTTTAATCTCGATTACTTGAGTATGCGTATGGATGAAGAAGAATTTCGAGACACGATCATGGCTCAGATCAAACTCTATCTTCGTCAGAGAGTAGTGCCTATAATCATGCCCCTTAAGCACAAAGAGAGAGATAGAGTAGGCAGTCGCAAGGTTGATGTGACGTTTGATGTCCATTACATGCCCGATCACCACGACAATTCCCAAGCAAGAGTGTTATTTCGCATCCAAATCAAGCTGGCAAAACTGCCAACCCAAAGCGCTCAAAGCAGCATCAATGATATTGCGATCGCCCTAGAGAACTTTATGATTGCCACCGAAAGTACGAGGAATTGGCAACCCACAATCCAAGGCAAACTTGCCTTAATCAGTTGGGATCAAAAAGCAAAACCCACGCCTCTATTGGTGATCGAACAAACGAACGAAGGTTCCAATGTCAGCTTTCGCACCCGTAAAATCTTTGCAAAACGCTAATTTTATAAAAGATCGTGGGGTAAGCGAAGGCTAAATTGAAGGGTAAGCAATGGTCAGCGAGCAAAACCGAATTGAGTCAAACCCCGTTAATAAGTAATTTCTAAAGTCACTGAAGCTTGGACATTTTGCACTCCGCCCACAACCGAAGTAGCGTTGTTGTCTGCGGTAGAAAGAGCTTGCTTAAATACTTGAGGAGTATAGGATTGCGCGTTACCAATCTGAATCGTACGGATCGATTGGGCTTTGAGATTTAGCGAACTTAGAACTGCATCCGCCTGAGCTTGAGCGTCCTTAACTGCATCCTGAAGCGCCCCATTACGCGCGACTCTCACTGCCTCATCTGGTGCAAGAAAACTAATTTGGTCGATACGATTTGCCCCTGCCGCCACGATCGCATCAAGCGTCGCACCCGAACGTTCAATGGATGTCACAAAGCTAATACTATTCTGCCCAGTAAATCCATCCTGCCGCTGACGATTATTCTCATAGACATACTTGGGACTCAGGCTAATGCCTGTAGTTTGTAGCTTGTCAACTTGAAGTTCTTTGAGCGTCGCGATCACGCGATTGGTTTTTCGGGCAATTTCTGCTTGGACTTCTTCAGCGGTTTTGCCTTCTACGGCTACCGCAACCTGCACTCTTGCTGTGGTGGTAGGCACATAGCGTTCGCCCTGTCCTGTCACAGTTAACACGCGACTTTGTTTGACTTCTTGAGCTGAGACTGAGGGAATAAATGTCGCGATCGGCGTAGCCAGAATAAATACCGTGGAGAGCAGTGTTGTGGCTTGTAATGCTTTGATAGTCCTAGAAAGGCTGATTTTAGACATGATGTTTAATATGTTCCTAAATCCTTTAACAATTTGTAGATTAACGCAGGTTAGCTCAGTGGCAAGCTTGGTTACTAATATAGCAACAGAAATTTTTTAGGTTCCTGAACTTAGGTTCCTGAACTTAGGTTCCTGCACTTAGGATCTCAACCTGAATAGCCTAATAAATTCTTCGGAATGACGCGCTGTAGTCCAGAGCAACAGATCCTATATAAAATTCAATTTACTCAATTTGCCATCCTGAGAATTTCAACCATTACTATCTCTAGAATTCGCTTTCACTAGGGTTAGACTATATTAGATAGCTTCACCATAATGGATTTGGATAGGAATTTAGCAGTCATGACTCAAACCTCACCTGTTGTGACCGATTTACCCGAAACGACTTACACGGACAACCCAGGATTTTTTTCTGCTGAGTTTCGTCAAGAAACCCTTGCCCTGACTAAACGTTGGTTTATTCAACTGCGCCGCCGCCCTACAACCCTAATTGCAGGCGTGTTGCAGCCGCTGATGTGGTTGGCTTTATTTGGGGCGTTGTTTCGCTATGCCCCCGAAGGCATGTTTGGCGAGGGACAAACCTACATCCAGTTTTTAGCCGCTGGAATTATTGTGTTTACGGCATTTAGTGGTGCACTTAACTCTGGCTTACCGCTGCTATTTGATCGCGAGTTTGGTTTCCTAAACCGCATCTTGGTTGCACCTTTGGCATCCCGCTATTCCATTGTGTTTGCCTCTGCCATCTTTATTATTTCTCTCAGCGTGGTTCAGACCATAGCGATCGTCGCGGTTAGCAACTTTATGGGCGCAGGGCTACCAACCCTCGCAGGCTTGGGCGTAATGTCATTGGCAATTATTTTGCTTGTGGTGGGCTTTACCATGTTGAGCTTGGGGTTAGCCTTTGCCATGCCGGGTCACCAAGAGCTGCTGGCATTTATCTTTTTAGTGAATCTACCGCTGATTTTTTCTAGCACCGCTTTAGCTCCCTTGGCATTTATGCCCACTTGGTTGCAATGGGTAGCGAGTTTAAATCCGCTCTCGTTTGCGATCGAGCCGATTCGCTATGTTTACAGCCATAGCAGTTGGGCTTGGGATAGTGTAATTTTGACTGCCCCTTGGGGAAATGTTACCTTACTAGGCTCTTTACTGGAATTAACCGCCTTTGCGATCGCGGTCGGCTTAGCAATTCGGGGGATCTTGCGTCGAGGCGTAGCATGAATGTGGAAGTAGGGGTAAGTGCTTTTACAGATAACTGGGCCTATCTAAAAGCTGAATTGGCTTGGTTAGATCGGGTACTGATGCGCGCGATCGCCAAGCAACGAATTACGGGGCAAGAGATCGATCGCGTGGCGCGATCGGCAACGGACAAGGCAACCAGCCATTGGTGGAAAGGGTTTATTAATCTCGATCCTACCTTGGGCGGCAGGCAGGTTAAGCAGGATCTTTCCTTGCAAATGCCCCATGCTCTGGGGCGTTATGGCGATCGCCTTGCCAAAAGCTTTGACCAAGGCATTCCTTTAGGCATTCCTACCCTATGCAAGCATTTAGATCTCAGCAAGTTTGAGCGCGATTTGCTGGTACTCTGCCTCGCGCCTGAGATCAGCCGCCGCTACGAAAAGCTCTACGCCGTTCTAAACAACGACGAAGAAAACTGCAGCCAACCCACTGTAGATTTAGCGTTACGCCTATTTTGTCACTCCGATGCCGAGTGGCGAGTTGCCAGAAATACGCTAATGCCCAAAGCCCCCTTAATCAAGCATAAACTGCTGGAAATTTATCAAGGTAAAGGCTCAGCGCGATCGCTTTTAGCCCGCAATCTCTGCCTTCCAGACAAGGTAGCCACCTATTTGCTCGGTGAAGATCAGGCGATCGAAACCATTTTACCCAAACGCAGACCCAGACGGACTAGTAAGGCAGCAAGCCCTCCTGTCGAGCGTGAGTTGCTGGTTACTGGTAATGGGATGCTTTCTGGAAGCGATCGCGCCGAAAACCCTATCTAGAAATTTTCTATAGAGTTGTATGTTTATGATAAGATTTAAAACCTTGGCTATGATAGATTTATAGCTGTTAGGCAGCATAGCTCAGTTGGTTAGAGCGACGGTCTCATAATCCGTAGGTCCCGTGTTCAAATCACGGTGCTGCTATAGGTTCCAGAAACTTTCAATATCGACGGTGACCGAAATAGTGACCGTTTTTTGGCTTTGTCGTGATTGTTTAACGCCTTTCTGGTGGTTTGTCCCAATACAGCAATTCTCATTATGAAGGCTAGCTAGTCAAAGCCTAGATATGAGGTTATTGTTATTGACATTAGAATTGAGGCAATTATAGCAATCGCCAAGATCCTTAAGACGTAGACTAGAGATTAACTCAACTAGCGACTCAGACAGAACTCATGCCGAAACCCTACATCAACGACTTTCGCCAAAAAGTCATTGATGCGATCAAACTAGACGGACGCAAAAAGTGCGAGGTGAGTGAAATCTTTAATATCGGACGCAACACCATAGACCTATGGCTCAAACGTAAAGCCGAAACAGGGGACATCAAGCCCAAACCGAATAAACCACCAGGAAATAATCACAGAATCACGGACTAGGATAAGTTTCGCGAATTTGCAAGTAAACATGGCGATAAGACCCAAGAGCAGATGGCTGAATTATGGGAAGGTGAAATCAGTGCCCGCACAATTTCGCGTGCTTTGCGAAAAATAGGGTTTACCCGTAAAAAAAACTTATGGATACCAAGAACGGGATGAAACAAAACGTCAAGCATTTTTGGAGTGCCCCTATAGCCCCTAACAACATCGTTTATGCAGACGAAGCAGGCATAGATAACCGAGATGATTATGCCTATGGTTGGAATAAGCAAGGGGAAAGGTTTCATGCCCTCAAATCAGGGAGGCGAGAAGGACAAGTCAATAGGATTGCCACTTATTGCAATCATCAGTTAATCGCTCCTTTTACTATTGAAGGCGCTTGTAATCGAACCATCTTTGAAACTTGGATTGAAACCTGCTTGATTTCCACTCTGGTAATCGGGCAACGGTTGGTCATTGACAATGCCACTTTTCACAAAGGTGGGCGGATTGAACAGTTAATCGAGCAGGCGGGTTGCAAGGTGTTGTATTTGCCTCCTTATTCTCCTGACTTGAATAAGATTGAGAAATGCTGGTCGTGGCTCAAAAGTCGCATTCGTCACTGTCTCGGTGAGTTTGATTCTTTACGTGATGCCATGGAAAATATCTTAAAGATGGAGTCCTGACAGTTGTGGCGATTGCTCTGCTATAGCGATCGCTACAAACAAGAACAAATTTCGATAAAAGCGTTGGGAAAATGGCATAGCAATTGAGAGTGGTGAGTTGCTGTTTGGTTTCCTTAATCAACCAAACTTACAAGATCGGCGATCGCACTGCAAAACTTGTTACGAATAAGACGTAGACTAGAGGAATAGTCAAGGTTCTGAGCGTTAACATGAGAAGCTTGAAAGTAAACCAGTGATGGCATCATGAAACTTTTCTCTGTGAAATCGCGCATTTCGCGAATTGTTTTGGCGTTTCTCTTAGGGCTATTCCTTACACAGATTTTGTTTGAAATCATGCCTGTTCCACCAGCGGAAGCCATCTGTACACAACCTAAAAATATCGGAGATGGCTGGAACGTCTCAACTCCAGAGTTATCGGGATTTGACGCTCCAGCACTGTGCCAAATCCTCACAAAGGCGGGTTCGGGTCGGGCGAATATTCATAGTGTGATTGTGGAGCGTCACGGGCGTTTAGTTGCAGAGTTTTATCGGCAGGGAAAAGATCGTTCTATCAACATATTATTTGGGCTTTGGCGTCCTTTTTCTACCCGTACCCAGTTTAGTCCGACCACCTTGCACGATATGCGATCGATTAGCAAAAGCATCGTTGGTTTACTAGTCGGTATTGCCCAACAGAAAGGTAGAATTGGTTCTCTCTCAACGCCCATACTTCAGTTCTATCCCGAAAATTCGGACTTGCGATCGCCAGAAAAGGATGCCGTTACCCTAGAACACTTGCTAACGATGAGTAGTGGCTTACAATGGAACGAGGGAGCATTACCTAACGATGAAACGCGACTCTTTTGGGAGGCAACGCCATCACGTTATCTTTTTAATCATTCAGTAATTGCAAAACCCAGTCAGGTATTTAATTACAATTCGGGCGGGACAATGGTATTGTCTGATATTTTGACTCGCACAAGTGGCAAATCCTTAAAGGAACTGGTCAAAGCTGAATTGTTCAATCCACTTGAGATTGCGGATTGGGAATGGGTATCAAATCTTCACGGTCGAGAACTTGCCTTTACAGGTTTGCGGATGCGTCCTCGCGATCTGGTTAAAATTGGTCGGATGATGCTCGATCGCGGACGATGGCGCGATCGGCAAGTGGTTCCAGAAGCTTGGGTCGCCGCGTCGTTAAGTCCACAAATCTCAACTGGATTCAAAAGTCCTCCCACTGCCTCAGATGACCTGAAGTATAGCTATCAATGGTGGGGCGGTAACGTCAACTGGCATGGAAAGTCCTTGAGATGGAGTGCTGGTTTTGGGAACGGAGGGCAGCGACTTTTTATCGTACCTGACTTGGACTTAGCGATCGCAACCACGGCGGGAGACTATGAATCGAGGGAGATCGTCCATATCGTAAATGTGCTATTTGAAGATATCGTGTCATCGGTCAGCCTTTTAGACTGATGAATGCAGTTTTTGCTACGTTATTATTGAGTCAACTTACTGCTTTTGATAGAACGATGCGCTTTTATAGCCATCCGTCGCGAACTAGTAATCTAGCAATAGAGGGGAGAGTTGACCCTGTGCCGACATGACGAAAACCTGCGGTACAATATGCTCATGGAAATAGGTAGACAAATGTATGTAATCCAAATGGGAAGGTTCAAATGGGTCTTGAAATAAGAGTTTTTGATCTTGCTAATCGACTGTATGATGATGAGACTGAGCCTGAAGAAATCGAAGAAATCAAAGAGAGATTCGATCAACTCAATGAGTTTCTTCGGAGTAGAGGTTTGCCTGAGCATATTGAGCCAGAAAAACTTCCTGATAATTTGATTTACAGAGGAGAGCTTACTGGTTTCCATTACTCATCTACCCACTTTCTTCGGCGTGCTTATGCCTATCAGCAACTCGGCTTGCCATTGATACCATTCACTAACAAATCTGATGATGCAAAAAGATTACCTCACCTGTGATGACAGCATGGAAACTCACAACGGGTTGGTGAATTAGAGATATTGAATTTAGACAGGTACTACGGGTGCTTCTACATTTCCCAAGGACTCAAGGACTAACTCCGCCAAGTCATTGATAAATATGGGATGGCTATTGAGTGCGGGGACGCGATCGAAATTATGAATGCCGACGGACTCAGCGACTTCGCGATACTCGATGTCGATTTCTTGCAGGGTTTCGATATGTTCGGAGACAAAGCTAATGGGAACGACCAATAGATTTTTGATGCCACGCTTGGCTAACTGTCCGATCGCTTGTTCCGTATAAGGCTTTAACCACTCTACAGGACCAACGCGACTTTGATAGGCAAGGGTATGGGCATTATAGCGATGGTGATCGCGCCGAATTGCCTGCATCAGTAGATCGACACAGTTCTCCATTTCAACTTGATAGGGATCGCCATACTCCGTGACATATTTCACAGGTACACCGTGGGCGCTAAAAAAGATATGAACGAGATCGGGTTCCTCAAAGGACTGAATCTTGGTATTGATCAGGTCGATCATGGCTTTGATATACCCTGGGCGATCGTACCAAGAGCGAATCGTGATGCGCTCGATATGTTTTAGTTCGGGATCGGCTTCCCAGAGTTGATCGATCGCTTTGATACTAGAGCCACTGGTACTGATCGAAAACTGGGGATAGAGCGGTAAGATCACGAGTTTGGTAATGCAATCTCGTTTGATTTGCGCGATCGCCTCTTCTGTATAGGGATGCCAATAGCGCATACCGACATAGACCTTGGCATTTAAACCATTGCGTTGCAAAACATTCTCAATATTTTCGGCTTGCTCTTCGGTAATTTGTCTGAGGGGAGAGCCACCGCCAATCATGGCATAGTTTTCTTGTGATATGGGCGCACGGCTGGCTGCAATCAAAGACGCGATCGGCTTTTGCAAAAATCGGAGGGGAATGCGGATTAAGTCTGGATCGGAAAATAGGTTATAGAGGAAAAGATAGACATCTTCCAGCTTTTCTGGTCCCCCTAAATTTAGCAATAAGACACCAACGCGACCATCCATATCATAACTTCCTAAAAATATAAATTTTTTAATAAAAACGGTTTATAACTAAGTTAATAATAACTTAATATTTATTTACAGCTGAGTATTTTTTTTAAACGAACTTTGTGCATTCATTCGCACTTTTATCGATCTAGATCGCGATCCGATCGCTCGACTAACCAACGTTTAACGCAAATTTCTAGTTGTTCGATATCAAGAGGTTTTGTCAAGTAATCATCACAACCTGCGGCGATCGCAGTTTCTTTATCGCCTTTCATAGCATGGGCAGTCACAGCCACAATCGGAATTGCCGCCGTGCGTTGGTCAGCTTTAAGCCGACGCGCCACCTCCCAGCCATCTACCTTGGGTAATGACAAATCTAACAAAATCAGATCGGGTAATTGCTCAGCCAGCCATGCCAAAGCCGATACACCATCCTGTACGCAGTTAACTGCATAACCAGAATCCTGAAATACCTGTTCGATCAGAACTTGATTGTCAGGGGCATCCTCTACAACTAAGATCAGGGGCTTGGCACTAGGTGCGGGCATAGGCACTGATCGGTTCCTTAATAAATTTAATATAGAAATGTTTAAAGGTCGATCGCACCACACGCGGCAACCCAAAATCAATGGGCATGAGTTCTGTGGGTAGTTTCCAATCTTGAATTTTTAGAGCGGCGATCGCGTCTCCCACCACTTCTACGTCACTGAGATCTTTATATATACCTAGCGCGATCGCTTCTGCTACGGTCGGGACTTCTTGAGGATTTACGCCCAAAATATCAATGATTACCCGATCTAAAGCAAATACATCGCGAGAAGCAGCTAAAACGCCTAGATCCCTCGGTTCCCCAGCACTAGGTCCATTGCCCTCATGCCCAATAATGCCATCAAGGATAGTTAACTGCGGGTTAATGGTTTGGGCAGTCTCGATCAACATGCGCGCAAACCGATGCACGTCCTTGCCCGCCTCCATATGCCACCATGCCTTCATCTTGCCAGGAACGCAGCCGAATAGGTTCTTAACACCCATCGTCACCGTGAGTTGCATGTGGGATTTTACCTTAGGCAGATTGATCACGACATCTGCACCCATGGCTTCTTTGCTGAGGCGTAAATGCTCTAGTTCCCCACCCGTCGCAAAACGTTGTCCGTGAAACTCAACGATCGGCAGATCTAGCTCTTTCACCATTTCTAAGAGTCCATTTGCTCTTGCGACGCCCTTTGCACTGCCAAAAGCGGGGCTGTCACCTAAAAAAGGCTTGCCACCAGCGGCTTTTACCAGCTTGGCAACGCAATAGATCAATTCTGGTCGAGTCGTACATTCTTTTGTTGGTCTTGCCCCTGTGAGCAAATTGGGCTTTAGTAAGACGCGATCGCCTGCTTTTACAATCGCAGACATGCCACCAAGTGGTGCTAAGACTTGCTCTAAAGCAGTCATGAGGGATTCGCGTTCGTAGCTGGTGGTATGGAGCAGACTGACAGTAGGTTTCATCAACTTCTATCTATAAAAGATATTGAAATGGGTCTATAAGGCTGAAGCTAGTCAAAATATACTTTAGTCTATTTATTCATCGAGTGGATCGGAGAAAATCAAGCAGCGATCGCGAGGCGCATTCACAACTGTCTTCGGTGTATCTTCAGATCGATTAAAATTAAGGAGAAACCACAAGCAAGCAAAGCTACTAAGCTGACCTGGCATAAGGGCACCTCTAAAAATCAGTCAGAGACGAAAAACGAAAATAAAAAGAGAG
>NZ_JAZBJZ010000119.1:0-16284 GCF_036349135.1 Tumidithrix elongata BACA0141 | reverse complement strand
TTGTGGCTTTGAACCCCCTCGAAGCATTATTTCCTCTAAGTTGAGCAATTACAATAAAAGCTAGACTTAAAAGGGTAGCGCTTGGGAATCTAGGCAACTACAAGTCAGTGGGTGAGGGTGTATGCGAACTCAAGATCGACTACGGTACAGGCTATCGCGTTTATTTTGGGCAAATTGGCTCTATGGTTGTGCTTTTGCTATGTGGTGGTGATAAGAGTACGCAAGACCGAGATATCAGATTAGCTAAGGAGTATTGGAAAGATTATGCAAAGCGTGAAAGCTCCAACGAGTAGAGATTATCAAGAGCATCTAATTAACTCTCTCCAAGATCCTGAAAGAGCGGCTGGCTATATCGCGGCAATTTTGGAGGAAGAAAATCCTGAGCCTGAGTTATTGCCTGCGGCACTTGATGATGTGGCTTTGGCATTGGGAGATGAAAGCGATCGCCAATGGGTAAAAGATTTTGGCACGAATAATAAAAGCCTTGCCGTGTATGAGTTGGGGGCGTGGTTGGATAGTTTGGGGCTAAAGCTAACAGTGACTGTTAAACCTTAGACATTGCTTATTTGTCCTTAACTGTCTAAATTGTCATTTCTTTTAGGTCATAGCTTAGTTAAGCTACTAACCACTGTGAAACCACAACAATATGAAAGAGACTCGTAAAAGAGGTTTTGCGATTACTAATAATGGTATAAGCCTCATAGAACAGAAAATGAAAGAAAAAGGTCTTGGAGATATAGACCTTACATTTAAGGCTGGACTTGACAAGGAAGGTAAAGCTATTACGCGCATTCGTAATGGACACCGACCTGAAAGAAAGACAATTCAAGCAATTGCAAAAGTGTTAGACATCAATCCAACCGATTTAGTTGATCCGCAAGAATGGTATCGCTCGTCTAAAAACTCTACACCAAGCCCAAGTGTTGTGAACTGGCGAAGCGTAAGTAAGGGAATGCTAGATAATTTGAAGAGGCTTACTACTGATGTTTTAACTGCTGGGGATGGTATTCGCTTTGATTTTGACGATATTTTTGTACCTTTGGGTGTGGTGGAACGGACGCAAAAAACAAGACGAAACGCAGAAGAAGGTATGCCCGATCGCGGATCTGAGTTATATGAGGAAAAGGTTGCGCCAATTACTCATGATGAGTTTTTTGAAGAGGTGCTTTTGCGGGGCAATACGAAAATCAGCAATGGTAAAAGAATTGCTGTGATTGGGGAGGCGGGAGCAGGAAAAACCACACAACTACAGAAAATCGGTTCGTGGTTGCTGGAAGAAAGTGATGATATTCCAGTCTGGATTTCTTTGACAGATTTGGGAGCGAAAAGTCTAAGGGAATATCTATTTGAAAATTGGGTGCGTGATGCTTCAGGTGAGATTGAGACTGCTCCACAAGCATGGAAAGAATCGCTAGGAGAGGCGATCGAGTCTGGGAAGGTGTGGTTATTGCTAGATGGTGTTGATGAGATGACGGTTAGCAATCCGCTTTCCGATTTATCTACTCAACTACGTGAAAGCTGGCTCAATAATATTCGAGTTGTTCTCACCTGTCGGGTAAACGTTTGGGACACTGGTAAAAATGCTCTGACGAATTTCGATGTCTATCGAAATCTAGATTTTGAGTATCCCAATGATGTCTATAAATTTATTGGTAAGTGGTTTGTTCGTACTCCAGAATTAGCTGTGGGTTTAAAACAAGCCTTAGAAAAATCGGGAAAAGAGCGTATCCGCGATATGGTAAAAAACCCTTTGCGGTTGACTTTGCTTTGTTATAGTTGGCAATTAAGTCAAGGAGAACTGCCTGAGACAAAAGCTGGACTCTATGCTTGGTTTGTTGATGCATTTTATGAATGGAATCAAGGAAAAATACAGATTGAACTCACCCACACCAAACAGGACGAACTCAATCGAGCATTGGGAGAATTAGCGAAACGAGCTATTGATGGTGAAACTTCGCGTTTTCGTCTGACTGAGACATTTATTAAAAATGTCTTGAGAGAATTCGATCTTGATTTATTCGATCTAGCGCTTAAACTCAACTGGTTAAATGAGATTGGTGTTGCCGCTGAAAATCCTCTAGAGAAAGTTTATGCTTTTTATCATCCATCTTTTCAAGAGTATTTTGCTGCTTTAGCGATCGACGAACACAACTTTTTTCTGTTAAACAAGCCTGATGATGTAATTTCTGGGTGCTACCATATTTTTGAGTCACAATGGTCAGAGGTCGCATTGTTCTGGATTGGAATGGCTTCCAAAGAAAGTAACGAGAAAAACAAATTAATTGGTGAACTAGCTGAATTCAAAGAGAACAATTACTGTTTTGCTCAGTTTGGAAAATATTTTTATGGCTATCAGTCCATAGCTTTAGCAGCAAAATTAATGGCAGAGTACATAGATTGTTCTCAAGAGAATGTAGATAATGTCATGCTGCAATTATGTCAGTATGCATTTGGATGCCTTGAAGATGAAACTCAAAGCTGGATAAGATTCCCATTCCCTATTCAGGAATCCGCGAAACAAGCTTTAATCAATTCTAAGTATGAGAGGGTCAGAGATGAATTAGATTACTTCAAAAATCTTTTATTAAAAGCTTTAGAAATAGATGATTACAATGACATTCATACATTTCTCGAATATTACTTACGCTGTTATGGTATAAATCCAACTATTGGATGCATAAGATTTTCACTCGACAGCATTGATGAAGACAAAATAGTTGAAATCTTGAGATCTGTAACTAATGAGATTGATCAATTCCTTGGACGAATGGATGGCTTAGATGGTTACGCAGGATATAAATCTAATCCAACCGAGTCTAACCCTCAAATAGATAGAGCTATCGAATCACTAATAAAAATTGACTTTGCAAATCCTCAAGAAATTATTCGGCTTATTGATTCAATTCAATATGATGAAGTTAGTGATAGTAGCCCATTTCACCAATGGTTTAGCATCAAACCTTATTTGATTAATTGCTGTATACCGCAAACAACCAAACCATCTTTACTTAGCGCAATAGTTGGCGAAATTTCAAAATGGATTTGGACTCAAACTGAAGATAGATCTGCTGAAGCTGATAACCTTTCGTATCATTTTCTATGGCGATGTTCAGAATTGATGAATTATAAAGATTTTTATGAATCATGGCATTCTGAAGCATTTACCCAAATGCCCATTAAGGAACAAGATTTGAGTTATTTAGCAAGTCAGTTAATAGATCGTGATGTAGTCCAAGAAGAACTCGATCACTCCACCAAACATCCAGAAATACGATGTTTAGTGGTTGATATGCGACAACTCGAACAAGAAATCGATCCAAATACAATTGCTGAAGAGATTGGCATTAGAATTTTTAGCTCTTTGGGACATAGGATTCCAGAAATTCAACGGATTACAAGCTTGAAGCGAATACTACTTAACCTACAGATTGATCTTGGTGCCGAGAAATTAGCGATCGCTTTGTATTGCCGTGAGGAAACTGAAGCGATCGCGCAGCTATGCCAACAAATAGCGATCGCACCTATCCATATCCGTTCTTTCCCAAAAGTACAAACCACCGAACAACTCATTGCAAAAATTCAAGCTTGGCTATCAGAAATTTGATTAGGAGATACTATGAACACCAAAGAAGCGATCGCCCGTGAAATTGAGCAAGTTCCAGAACCATTATTAGAGCAAGTATTAGAATTTCTACTATCGCTCAAGTCCAAATACTTACAAGAAAAAACAGAGATCAGCATCATGAGCGAATCATCCTTAGCAAAAGACTGGCTTAGCCCAGAGGAAGACGAAGCATGGCAAGACCTGTAAAAGGTGATATCGTCATCGTTCCTTTCCCATTCTCCGATCTGTCACAAAGTAAGCGTCGCCCAGCATTAGTCATAGCCAATCTGCAAGGTGACGATCTGATCTTGTGCCAGATTACCAGTCAAGCGATCGCTGATTCCTATGCAGTTGGCATCGATCATGATGACTTTGAAACAGGTAGTCTCAATAAATCCAGCAACATTAGACCCAATCGCATATTCACTGCAGATCGGTCAATTATTTTATCTGTTGCGGGGCATCTCAAATCCACGAAAACTAGTGAAGCGATCGCTAAAATTATCGAGATACTAAATATGACATGAAAGACTATCACATCAATATTTTCTACAGCGAAGAAGACGAAGCTTACATTGCCGATATTCCCGATCTTAAATTTTGCTCAGCCATTGGTGACAGTCCAGAACAAGCACTTCATGAAGTTATTCTCGCTAAAACAGCGTGGCTCGAAGCTGCAAAAGCAGAGGGTAAAACAGTTCCAATACCACGTTACCGTCCTGCGATCTATCAAATTGTCGCCTAGTGAGGCAAACACAATAGCTCGTAATTTACCTGAAACACTCAAAGCCCAGATTCGTCAGATTAAATATTTCCCTTTGATAATTATTTTTTCTGCGAGAGTGGGAGGTAGGGGCTTCTCAAAGTAGTACCCTTGGGCAAATTCGCATCCAATTTGCTTAAGATACATGGCTTGTTCGAGCGTTTCAACACCCTCAGCAACAACGTCCATGCCTAATTGATGAGCCAGGGTAACGATCGCTTGCACAATCAAGGACTTATTCGATCGATCTAAATTGCTATCTTCGATAATGCTAATAAAGGAGCGATCAATTTTAAGGGTTTTAACTGGAAAACGATGCAGATAGTTGAGAGAGGAATAGCCCGTACCAAAATCATCAATACAGAGTTGAATTTCGCGTTCCCTAAGTTGCTTGATAATTAAGTCCGCCGATTCAGCATTATCCATAATTGCAGTTTCGGTGATTTCCAGCTTTAGCATATTGCCGCTAACACCTGTATCAGCAAGGATGCGATCGATGCGATCCATCAGATCGGGGAGAGAAAATTGTTTGACAGAAAGATTTACATTGATCCTAACGGAGAATAGTTTTTCAAACTTTTCTTGCCAAGCTTTGATTTGACTACAAGCTTCTCTCAATGTCCATTCTCCAATTTGGGCAATCAGTCCAGTCTCTTCGGCAACAGGAATAAATTGAGACGGGGGAATAAAGCCTTCTGTAGGATGATTCCAACGAATGAGTGCCTCAAAGCCAACCAGATCGCCAGTAGCTAAGGAAATGACAGGCTGATAATAAAGTAGAAACTGTTGTTGTTCTAGAGCTAGTCTTAAATCTGTTTGTAATTCAAAGACTTTGCGCGTAAGAACATGCATGTCGGGATGAAAGACTTGATAGCAGGCTTTTCCATTTGCTTTAGCTTGATACATCGCTGTATCGGCATCCCGTAAAATTGTGTCAGGCAAATCATAATTTGGATTTCCAAAAACAATGCCAATACTGACATTGATGAAAATTTCTTTGTCGCCTAAAATGAAAGGTTCTAAATATAGAGATTCAATAATGTGATTTGCAGCCGCGATCGCATCTCCTGGATCTTCCAATTCTTCTAATAAAATTGAGAATTCATCACCACCGAAGCGTGCCACGCTATCAACCGAACGGATTTTTTGCTTGAGGCGGTCGGAAAACTCTACGAGCAGCATATCGCCCAATAGATGACCAAGGGACTCGTTGATAAACTTAAAGCGATCGCAGTCGAGGAATAAAACAGCAAAGCTATAGTCTGCACAATATTTGATCCGTTTCAGTGACTGTGCTAGGCGATCGATAAACAGCGATCGATTGGGTAAATCTGTCAGCGGATCGTGGAAAGCCAAATGCTGAAGCTGTTTTTGAGTTGAGATATGCTTTTGGATTTCCTGCTCTAATTGAGCAGTTCTCAGCTTTACACGTTCCTCAAGATCGGTATTTAACTTTCTGATTTCAGCTTTTGCAGCTAGCAAAGACATTTGATTTTCTACCCGCACAAGCACTTCCCGAAGTTGTAGGGGTTTGGTCATATAATCTACGCCCCCTACTTCAAATGCTTTGACTTTATCTAAAACCTCATTGAGGGCACTCAAAAAAACCACAGGAATATCTTGTGTTGTCGGATCGGCTTTGAGTCTTTGACACACCTCATAGCCGTTGATGTCAGGCATCTTGATATCTAAGAGGATTAGATCGGGGGCAAAAGTTTTTGCTGCGTTTAGTCCTGCCATGCCGCAGTTTGCAGCTTCTACTTTATAACCCCAGTTAGGCAGAAAATCTATTAAAAGCTCTACGTTCGTTGGCGTATCGTCAACAACTAAAATTTTACCCTTTACAACATCAATTGCTGACTCATCCATAAATGTCATGCTCTGTGGAAGAATTGCATACAACAATCCTAATTTATTCTGAATAAGGGAGAGAACTTTAGCAGTATAGGCTGAGCCAAAGATTAAAACATCAACCGAAAAGTTCACCCAGTTGGGTGATTCTGAGAAGTTTGAGGTATTTGTATGAACCTTGCAATCTTATTTAAGTCTTTTATTAAGGTAACAATGGCTTAGAGTCAATAAAACCTAACCTGCTGAGAATTGCATTTTAGAATCAAGAAAAATTTTTGGTAATACTTGCTACCTAGACGCAATGTTAAGATGCAGTTAGAAAATCTATTTTAGTTAATTTAAATGCGTTAATTAAACAATTAATTTGCCAGCTTTTAAATTTTCTTTTAACTTCACGAGTGCCCCATACGCATCATGACTTTAGCTTATGTCAAGTCATCTTTGACTGACCCCTCAACTGATTCCTCAGCATCATCGCTAGCCGATAAAGTCCGAGCCGACTTTCCGATTTTGGATCAAGAAGTAAATGGTAAACCTCTGATCTATTTTGATAATGCTGCGAGTTCTCAAAAACCGATCGCAGTTCTCAATGCTTGGCGTAGTTATTACGAGCATGACAATGCTAACGTGCATCGCGGCGCACATACCCTCAGCGGTCGTGCCACGGATGCCTATGAAGGGGCAAGAGAGAAGGTTGCCAAGTTTATCAATGCGCGATCGCCACAAGAAATCATTTATACCCGCAATGCTAGTGAAGCGATCAACCTTGTTGCCTATGCTTGGGGCTTAGATAGCTTACAAAAAGGCGATGAGATTATCCTCACGGTCATGGAGCACCACAGTAACATTGTTCCTTGGCAGTTAATCGCCCAGAGAACAGGGGCTGTTCTGAAGTTTGTCATCCCTACTCCGACAGGCGAATTCGATCTAGAGCAGTACAAATCTTTACTGAGCGACAAGACAAAACTGGTGTCGGTGGTTCATGTCTCAAACACATTGGGGTGTGTCTCACCTGTCTCAGAAATTATTCAATTGGCTCATGCTAGAGGAGCTAAGGTTCTCATTGATGCCTGTCAGAGCATTCCACATATGCCTATTGACGTGCAGTCAATGGATTGCGATTGGTTAGTAGCATCTGGACACAAAATGTGTGCGCCCACGGGGATTGGATTTCTCTATGGCAAATTGGATCTACTGCGGTCGATGTCACCGTTTATGGGCGGTGGTGAGATGATTGCCGAGGTCTTTCTCGATCGCTCTACCTATGCCGAGCCACCCCACAAATTTGAAGCAGGTACACCTGCTATTGGCGAAGCGATCGCCCTGGGTGCCGCTGTGGACTATCTCACTGCGATCGGAATGGATAAAATTCACGCCTACGAGCAGGAATTGACCTCATACTTGATCGAGCAGTTACAGCAAATTCCTGATTTGACCATCTATGGACCTCTTACAAATAGAGCAGGTTTAGCTGCTTTTACTGTGAAGGGTGATATTCATGCTAATGATATTGCGGCAATGTTGGATCAGTCGGGTGTAGCCATTCGGTCGGGGCATCACTGCACGCAACCCTTACATCGCCATCTTGGCATTAGTGGTACGGCAAGGGCAAGCCTGTACTTTTACAACACTAAGTCAGAGATTGATGGATTCATTACGGTTCTTAAAGATACTCTGAGTTTCTTTCATAGCGTTATGAGTTAGCGTTTTGGAATTGTTGTTTAAGGCTGTAAAACCATACTCCATTCTTTATGCTGTTTGTCCCAAAATGGGGCATCCGTTTCCCCTACGACATTTGGTCCCCAATAGGCTCTAGAGCCATCGATCGCAAAGGCAAAAATAATATCTCCCTTACGCAATACCACCTTTTCACTGGGTAAAGACAACAGTAGTCCTTCTGAGCCTCCCTCTTTAGGGGCAAAGTCCCAATTTAAGGGTTCGACTTGATTCCACGATGTTTGCGAGCCTTTTCGGAGCAGTAGGACAATTCTGACGGGACTATCGGTACGATTACCCACTCGTAGACTTCCCTGTGCTGTGTCAGGCAAAGAGTCTGGTCGAGGAAAACTACTAGGTAAAGCAGGAATCACGATCGCTTGTGGTTCGGTGGTTTCACGCACGGGTGCAGGACCAAATTTTTGCCATAGTCCCACACCCACTAGGGCAATTACCATTCCCAGAATGAGTGGATACGCTTGTTTGGCATTAATAAACTGCATCGTCAAAGAACAGAAGAGAGCTACTACTATTGTGATCTAAACCTGACGGTTTTACGTCATTTTTATATTCAGGTTTATTTTCGGTCTTGGCTTTGATTCGATTCGGAGCAATCCTAGGAATAGAGATGGTGGATTTGACGGAAAATCTTTGCAAATCTGTAAAAATAAAGACCTAAAACTTATTGTCCAAAAGGTTTTCCTTTTCTTCATTAAGGATGGGTTAAGGATTTTTCTTGCGCCCCTGTTCGTCGTAATAATCGGGTTTGACCACCTGGCGCGATCGCGCGATCGCCAACGAATTTGCCTCAATATTCCCTGTAACGATCGATCCCGCTGCCACATTCACATTCTCACCTAAGGTAATAGGCGCAACAAGCACAGAGTTAGAGCCTGTTTTACTGCGATCCCCAATCGTGGTTTGATGTTTCTGAAATCCATCGTAGTTGGCGGTGATCGTGCCTGCCCCAATGTTAACCCGATTGCCGATCTTGGCATCCCCTAAATAGCTGAGATGGGCAGCATTGGTGCGATCGCCGAGGTGTGCTTTTTTAAGTTCGACAAAATTGCCAATCCGACAGCGATCGCCCACATGAGATTCGCCACGAATATGGGCATAGGGCCCAACTCGACAGTCCGCACCAATTTGGCTATCCTCAACCACAGAAAACACAACCCGACAATTCTCACCGATCTCACTATTGGTAATTAGGCTACTCGGCCCTATCTGTGCCCCCGAGGCTATACGGGTGTTTCCGCGCAGGTGAGTGTGGGGTTCCAACACCACATTGGGGGCAAGTTCGACCGTATCTTCAATCGTGATCGTTTCAGGCAAAATCATGGTTACGCCTTCACGCATCCATTTCTCTCTAGTACGTGTTTGTAATACTTGATAGGCATGGGCTAACTGTATGCGATCGTTAATGCCAAAACTTTCTTCATAATCATCGATATCTACCGCCATCACAGGCTGCATAAAGTCAAATACTTGCGTTAAATAATATTCTTTTTGATCGTTATCTGTAGTTAATTTAGGCAGAGCTTGGGCGAGATCGCTCCAACGGAAACAATACACGCCCGTACTTACCCTGCGATTTTGGCGTTGTGCGGTATTGCAGTCTCGATGTTCGATAATGCGTTCAATTTGCATGGCTTGATTGCAGAAGACGCGACCATACCCAGTGGGATCGGACAACATCGCGGTTAAAACCGTTGCCGCCGCTCCCTGCTTTTGATGAAAGGCAATTAGGTTTTGGACGGTTTCAGGGCGCAGTAAAGGCGTGTCCCCCGTCAAGACGACTAAATCTCCTGAAAAATCGGCAAGGGGTTCGATCAATTGTTGGATGGCATGACCTGTGCCCAGTTGTTGTGCCTGTTCGACAAACTCAATATCTGTGCGATCGCTGAGGGTTTGACGCACCAGATCGCTACCGTAACCGACAATTACCAGCTTGCGATCGACATAAAGATCGGTGGGTTGAACAGATAGGGCATCGGGAATGTCAAGCACCCTTTCGATCAGCGATCGCCCGCCGAGCTGCTGCAATACTTTAGGCAGTGTGGATTTCATCCGCGTTCCCTTACCTGCCGCCAAAACCGCTACTGCTAACATTAGCCTACCTATTCCGTCTATCTCCTGTGCGTTCAACATTCTACCTCAGAGTTTCTCCAGAAACAGACTGAACTAACACACTTACCCTCTAAATGCCCCAAATATTTTCGATCCAATAATTTCAGGAAGGGTATGTCACCGAGCACTATCGATCGCGTGCTGCAAATTTCCCTAAATTCCCCTTAGAGAAAGTCGTTGCCAAACTGATGGAAATTGTAGGATTGTTTGTTATAGGCAGAGTTCCAATAAGGATGAGATCCCTCTTGTTCTGTGAGACATGACTTCAAGAGACTGTCCTTAGCAAATTTGGCTAGATCTGCGATCGGAAGTATAAATTCGCGTAAGGGAGGGAATCAAAAAGAGATTTTATGATCGCTGTGAACTGGAACTGCTGTTTGGCATAGATCCTAACAAGAGGATTGCTATTTCCAACGAGATTGAGAAAAATGAGTTCTACCAAGATCGCTGCTTTATCCTACGTTACATTGATACGTTCGCTCGATTGATTGGTACTTTCTGTTAGATCGAAGCGAACCTGTCGATAGAGAGCTTCAACGGGCAAAGAGAACCCTATACTCTCTAAGGTCAGAGTTTCACCCTTTTCATAGGGATAGAGTACCCAAAGACCCTGTGAATTTTTCCTAAAACACTCCACACCGATTTGTTCGGATTGAATCAAAACATACTCCTGTAAGGTTTCGAGCTTGCGATATTGCATGAACTTGCCTCCGCGATCGTAGGCTTCGGTTGATGGGGATAGAACCTCGACAATTAAACAAGGATACTGGACAAACAGATTGTTCCCTCGATCTTCAGCTTCTATGTCTCTAGGATCGCAGGTAACCACCAGATCGGGGTAGTGATAGGCGCTCGCTTTCGAGAGTTGAACCTTGACATCGGAAGCATAAAATTCGCATCCCTTATTCTGGAGATAGCTATCTAGACTTGTTGCCAAATTTAAGGCAATTCGATTGTGAGATCTTGTCCCACCTGCCATAGCAAATACTTCTCCGTCGATGTACTCATGACGAATTTGCTGATGCGACTCCCATTCTAGATACTCTTGAGGAGTCATGTGGCTTTGTTGAGGTTGCGCAATCATAAAATGTTAGGGTGCGAGACTTGTATATATTCTAAAGTTTTTGGTCTCGAGTGTTTGATTTAAAGTTTTTGGTCTAGAGCTTTGGGTCTAGAGCTTTTGGCAGTACTCCGCGATCGCTTTGGGATAGATCGAATGCTCTTGTACCTGAATGCGTTGCTGTAACGAACTAGGCGTATCATCGGGTAACACGGGCACAGCCGCCTGTTGCAAAATTGGACCGCAATCTACCTCAAGGCTAACAATATGCACGGTGCAACCAGCGATCTTGACTCCATAATTTAAAGCTTGGTCGATCGCGTGAATGCCGGGGAAACTGGGCAGCAAACTAGGATGAATATTCAAAATGCGATCGGGAAAGGCATCAATCAAAACCTGCGTCACTACGCGCATCCAACCCGCCATAATTACGAGATCGACATGATGTGCCTGCAAAACTTCAATAATCGCTGCATCTAAGGCTTCTCTAGATTTGTAATGGCGGTGATTGAGTAAAACAGCGGGGATCCCTAGCCGTTCTGCCCTTTGTCGCACATAGGCATCAGGGTTGTTATAGATTAAAACCTCGATCTTGGCATTGAGCCGCCCCTCTGAGATGGCTTGCGCGATCGCTTCTAAATTACTACCGCTACCGGAAGCTAAAACTCCTAAGGAGACTGTTGTAGAAACTGGCTGTGAGATTGTAGTCATGCAACTAAGATATTATAGATAAGCACTAAATATAGCGGTTAACAGTTTGGTAGCAGTTATTGGTTATCGGTTATTAGTTTTGGGATTGAAGACCGACAACTGAACACTGACAACTTAACTCCCCTGCTTGCTTAATGTTCTTATTTTGTTTACACTGTCTCTGAATTATGTCTCTGACTGCTACTGAGTCGATCGCGTCTATCGACGACGAACTTTCCAAGCGAACCATAGCCCTAGATCCGGGTGGCTACTTTATTATTTATCTCGACCGAGACAAAGACTTAATCTGCGCCAAGCACTTTACCAATGTGATTGACGAACGAGGGCTAGCAGTCGATCCAGAGACAGGTAAACCAATTCCTGCTAAGGGCAAAGTTGTACGGGAGGCTAGTACAATCTTTCAAGCTAGAACGGCTAAAGAATTGTGCGTAGAGATATTTGAGCGATCGCAGCCCTGTCTAGTAACGATGCTAGATCATGCTGCCTACCTCGGTAGAGAAGCACAAAAAGCCGAATGGGCATTGCTCCACCAGCAAGAATACATTCAAGACTGATCCTGTAATGAGAAGCCAAATGCCATCCTTAACAAACCATTGGTGGGAAATCCTCGTCCGATCCGATTGCGCATTGGAGGAACTGGTGTTTTGGCGGTTACAAATGTTTGGTTGTCAAGGCACTGCCAGTCAGGTGAAAGGGACTCAGATTTCGATACGGGCTTACTTACCCACAGAAAAAGCAAGTTCGTTAGACTTGGCAGCCCTGTCGTTATTGTTGCGTCAAGATGCGATCGTCAGCGGTCAAGAGCCTCCGATTGCCAAATGGGTATTGATCGACGAAGAAGATTGGTCGAGTAGCTGGAAACAGCACTGGCATCCTCAAGAAATTGGCGATTCCTTTACGATCTATCCTGCATGGATAGAACCACCCCAAGAAGAGCAACGTCACATTTTGAGGCTCGATCCTGGCAGTGCGTTTGGGACAGGTGCCCATGCCACCACACAGCTTTGCCTCGAAGCCTTAGAAATGCGTCTGTATGGTTTAACTCCAGATAGTACGGCGACCTTTGCTGATATTGGTTGCGGCTCTGGCATCTTGAGCATCGGTGCGGTCTTGCTTAATGCCCATAAGGTTTATGCCGTAGATACTGACATTTTGGCGATCAAAGCCACGCATCATAATCGCGAACTCAATCACATTCCCGAAGATAAAATTTGGGTGACAGAAGGAAATCTCGATACCCTTCTGGCTCATATCCCTGAACCAGTGAATGGATTTGCTTGCAATATTTTGGCAGATGTGATTGTGGAACTGATTCCCAAATTTGAGCAACTGATCAAACCAGATGGCTGGGGCATCTTGAGCGGTATTTTGGTCGAGCAATTTCCAAAAGTAGCTGAAGTTTTAGATAAACATAAATGGATTGTGGCAACTCTCTGGAAGCGCCAAGAATGGAGTTGTTTAACCATACGCAGATCGTAAGCCATGAATATTCTTGGCATTAATGCCTATCACGGTGATAGCTCAGCTTGCTTACTCCAAAATGGCCAGCTAGTGGCAGCAGTCGAAGAGGAACGCTTTACCCGCATCAAGCACTGGGCTGGGTTCCCATCAGAGTCGATTCGGTATTGTCTAGAGGTCGGGAAGTTATCTGGAGTTGACCTCGACCATGTGGCAATTTCCTATAATCCCAAGGCAAATCTCAATCGCAAACTGATGTTCGCCTTGCAGCAACGTCCCAGTTTGCAATCTCTGTTAGATCGGTTTGTCAAGCAAACGAAATCCCTCAGTCTCAAGCAAAATCTCGCGATCGCCTGTGACTGCGATCCAGAATCCCTTACCGCCACATTTCACAATCTCGAACATCATTCCACTCACTTCGCTTCTACTTTTTTTACTTCTCCCTTCGATCGCGCCGCAATTCTTTCGATTGATGGCATGGGGGATTTTGTCAGTACCCTGTCAGGCGCAGGTGAGGGTAATCAATTACAATACTTCGATCGCACATTCTATCCCCATTCGCTTGGCTATTTTTACAATGCCATTACGCTCTATTTAGGATTCCTTGCCTATGGCGATGAATATAAAGTCATGGGATTGGCTCCCTATGGAGAACCTGAGTATTTAGAGGCTTTTCGGCGGATTGTCTATCCTCAAGGCGAAGGTCTGGAGCTAAACCTTGATTATTTCAACCATCACCAACAGGGCATTACGATGAGCTGGGATGACGGTGCGCCCACAGTAGCGCCCTTTCATAGTCCTGAGCTAGAGAATTTACTGGGAGCTAGCCGAAAACCGCAGGAAGAATTAACTGCGAAGCACCAAAACATTGCGGCATCTTTACAAGCAGTGACGGAAGAGATTCTATTCCATCTTTTACAACACCTGTACGAACGAAATCCTATCAAAACGGAGAATCTTTGTTTGGCGGGGGGAGTCGCAATGAACTCCGTCGCCAATGGCAAAATTCACCAACAAACACCGTTTCAGAATATCTATGTGCCTGCGGGAGCTGCCGATAATGGCACTTGCTTTGGTGCAGCTTTTTATGTGTGGCATCAAATTCTCAAGCAGCCGCGCAGTTTTACTTTGGAACATGCTTACTGGGGCTCGGAATTCTCGGATGATGCCTGTCTGGCAGCGATCGAACGTCACCCTCTGCGATCGCTACAGATCTATCCCTATTTAGAGCAACGGGAATTACTCGATAAAGTCGTGGCAGCTTTATGCGAGGGGAAAGTAGTGGGCTGGTTTCAAGGTCGCATGGAATTTGGCGCTAGAGCCTTGGGCAATCGATCGCTCTTAGCCGATCCGCGTCACATGGATATGCGGGATACGATTAACCTCAAAATTAAGTTCCGCGAGAAATTTCGACCCTTTGCCCCTAGCATTCTAGAAGAGTTTGTTAACGAATATTTTGAGGTTACCGATGCTTCGTCGCAGGTTCCATTTATGGAGAAAGTATTTTTGGTGCGACCTGAGAAGCGATCGCTGATTCCTGCGGTTACCCATGTCGATGGGACAGGTCGCCTGCAAACGGTCAGTCGCAAGACCAACCCACTCTATTGGAATTTGATTCGCACCTTCGCAGAACGGACAGGCGTTCCGATGCTGTTGAATACATCCCTTAATGAGAACGAGCCCATTGTACGCACACCCGACGAAGCAATTCTCTGCTTTTTACGCACCCACATGGATGTTTTGGTCTTAGGTTCTCACTACATCGAGCGATGAGAACTTATCAAGAAGCTGTGGGAATTACAATGAAATTAGGCTGCAAGCATTAAGCGTTCTTCCAGTTCTTTCTGTGTCCACACTTGAGATTCTGTTAACCTCAATGCATTCTCACACAACTGTTTAAAAACTTCAAACAATGGTGGATAAAATTTTACAGTATGCGTTGGATGAGATTTCCAATCTAAGGAGGAAATCACAGATAACAATTCTTGCGAACCAGACATATCGGGTGCAATTGAAAAAATCTGCCCATCAAATAAAACAGGGCAATGCTGAAGAACCTCTACTTTAAGTTTATTGTCAGCGTAAAAACTTAATAACTTCCGTAAATCTGCCCCTTTTAAAGATGCGTTTTTTCCAAAACTATTCCCAAAACCACGTCGTTTAGGTTCGTTACCTAGAATTAGTTTATATGCTTGGAACTGTATTATTTGAGAAAAATTGAAATATTTATTGTTTTTGTTATATTCATCCTCTAAACAAGCCACAATTGCTTTTTCTCTTTCTAGAAAGAGTATTTGAGATATAGTCAATCCTGTGAGTTGAGAAACTTCCTTTGAAGTCCATAGATAGTAAGTATTAAAAATGACCTTGCGTCCATCAGGAAAGGTTAAGGAAAATTTCTCAGGAGCAATGACACGATGAACGTTTTCTCCATTGGCTAGTGCTTGAACCGCTAGGCGATCGTTTTGGGCATCAATCCAAGCATCTCCTGTTTCTTGGTAGACTACAGTCGAGAGACTTGGTATTGTTTCAACCGCTTCAGGATTATCTACCAAAAAGTTGAGATGAGAAAAAAAATTATCTAGGTTAGCTGCCCCTAGGTGACTTCGTTCATTGTCGTTTAAGTTCAGATTCATAACGTTGTCGCTCCTTTTCCCATCTAGTTTTGATTAATTGCTGAGCTTCTTTCATATTACGTTTGTCGTCACCCCAGTCATGTATCCACTCCTTACGAGATTTGCCATTTGGGGAGAGGATATCCAGATGAGGACGATCGTGAAAATCATCTGCTCGAATAACGGCTACCCAGTTATCCATGTTTTCAAACTTACACTCTAGTTGAAACACATAAGTTGGACGGTGGGTTTGACGAGTTTTAATGCGTACTCGCATTCGATCTCGATCTGTCAGCATTCCTATATATTCACGATCAAAGCTCCGCCAATTCAAGGATGAAATGCAACGCCTAGAGATCTTTGCGTAAAGGGACTC